>DAONAB010000083.1:0-5193 GCA_035400805.1 Nitrospira sp.
CAATGCGAGCGATTTGCACATGCCCATGGTTCGGCTCACGTTGTAACGTCGTCAGGGCCTCTGCGCCCGATCGGGGCTCAAACGCCTTCGTCGTCAACGGATCAACTTGAACAGAGACACAGGCGCTCAACAGAGCCAGACAGAGTACGGCGGTCAGGTGAAGCGCTCGTCTCGTCACATCAGAGCCTCGTGTATGCATGGATAGTATCCGACAGTGATGTTGATGTCTTACTAATGAGCATCTTGACGACTCAGGGCAACCAAATCAACCACAAATCTGACGCCGGACAGGGGTGTCTGGCCAAATCCCGCATCTGACGGTTCATCTTGCCACATTTATCACTACAATTTCCCCTCGACAAGGGCACGAATGTCCTCCATGCGCCGACGATTCACGCCCAGGTCGCTATAGCCGGTTCTGGACGCCGACCGGAATTGGACTGTCTTACGTTCTTCATCAAAGAGAAATTCGACATCATCGATGAACCGCAGCAAGAAGCTGGTGAATTCATAATGAAGATACCCGTCGGTCTCCTCAACGAGTTTCGTGCGAGGCAAGCGATTGATGAGGGTCTTGAGCGTGTCTTTTGCCCCGGCCAGACTTTGCTGATACCGATAGGGCGCGATCTGGCGACTTTGATCTGTGGCCTGCGTCGATACGCAGTTCGGACTCGAGGGGCAGGGAGCAAGTCGTTTCATATCCACGTGGTCAAGACCGCGAGAACCTACACCTGACTCTAATGGGCCACACCTTCTCTGTCAACCGCCAGACCGGTGCGAACCATGCGTCAATGACGGACCTCTGGCCCCGCGCGTGCGCGTGAAGGCAATCGGCGAGCGACCAGTCGCGCGTGCCAACGTGGCACCGCATCCATACCGGGTTTCTCCACGAAGCAAAATGTCGCAAAACAGATGAGGATCAGCGCAGGAACCTGGCACAGCACAATGGCCCAATGCTCGACTGGAGAGAACGTGGCGGCTGATTCAGCCAGCAGCAGACGGTAGGTCACAAACAACACCACGCTATGCAGCAGATACAGGCTGTACGCCATTTCGCCCAATAGAATTGACGCCGGCCATTCGAGAATGCCGTAGAGAGAATTCCCGCAGGCGATAATAAGAAAGCTGCCTGCCAGCAGCAGAAGGGCCGGAATCGTATACGCCGTCGGAAACACCGTAAAGGTGGTGGCTAGGCACAGGATCGCGATGGCGCCCCACACCCCACGGGCGAGCATCATCCGGATGGCGGCAATACGCACCAGCCCAGCCGCTGCAATCCCCGCGGCAAACGCATACAACATTGGAAACTGAACCTGCGGCATGACCATCACGAGGACCACCACGGCCGTAAGACTGACGATCACCCAGTGAATCGGAGTCTGTGCACGAAGACAGACGGCGGCGAGGGGCAACCAGGCATAGAACAACCATTCATACGACAGCGACCACACGACTCCCGCCAGCGGCACCGTTTCCGTAAATCCATTCACGGACACGATGCCGGGAATCGTGAACAGCAGCCATTGCGCCAGATGTTCGGCCGCGTCCGCCGGCGCCTCGCGCAACTGAAAACCCGCGCGGCCGAACGACATGAGCATCACACAGGCGACCGCCACGAGATACAAGGGGCCCAATCGGAGCGCTCGGGATAGATAGAGGCGCGACCAGTCGATCGGGTGTTGGCGTCCATCAAGGAGCTTGGACCAGAACAGAAACCCGGTGATCATAAAAAAGAGAGTGACGCTGCCTTGCCCCAGCTGCGTATACACATTGGAGGGGGGAACATCCCAGGTGCCCGTCCGCAAATAGAAGTACCAGATGGACGAATGGCTGACAAACACCGCCAGCGCCAGATACCCTCGAAGCCCGTCGAGCGACGGATAACGCGGTGTGGCGGAAACCTGATGACTGGGTTGAGGAAGACACATCGCGGTGGCAAGCGCGACTAGCATCACACCCACCGCGGGCCACAAGCTGGTGACATCCATGACCTCACGACACCATAGGATCGGACATTTGTCTAACCTTTCTATGAACGATGCCGACCCTGTCGGGAGGCTGCGGCCACCTTCTTGACGGAGCTTTCCCATCAGCCGATGGGCAATCCAGGCCATTGGCTACGCGCTCCGTTGATTGCGAGACTGGTCCTGGGGTAGGCTAGCGCCTTCCGATTCCCGATTGACGGCTGCCAGCCGCCACATGTCGTACACTGCTGAGCCCCGCCGCTCAGGTCAACAAAGGAGTGCTCTCGCATGGCCGGTTTTCCGATTGAAGTCGCCACCCGCATTAAGACGCTGCCTCCCTACCTCTTTGCCGCCATCGACAAGATGAAACAAGAGGCACTCGCGCGCGGAGTCGATATCATCAACCTTGGCATCGGAGATCCCGACCTACCGACCCCGGCGCCAATCATCGAGAGCCTGTACCAAGCGGCAAAAAACCCGAAACATCATCAATACCCTTCCTACGAAGGCATGCTGTCATTCAGGAAAGCCGTGGCTGACTGGTACAAGCGACGGTTCAATGTCGTCCTCGATCCGGCGAACGAGGTCCTCACCCTGATCGGCTCCAAAGAGGGGATCGGGCACGTCCATCTGGCCTTTATCGATCCTGGCGATATCGTCCTGGTGCCCAGCCCGGGCTATCCGGTCTATCCGGTCGGCACAAGCTTTTGCGGCGGCGTCTCGCACATCATGCCCCTCACAAAGGCCAACGGCTTCCTGCCGGATCTCACTGCTATCCCGAAGGATGTGGCGAAGAAGGCCAAATTGATGTGGCTGAATTCCCCCAACAATCCGACGTCCGTCATCATGAGCAAGGACTATTTCAAGCGGGTCGTGGAATTCGCGCAGGAGAATCAGATCATTGTCTGCCACGATGCCGCCTATTCGGAAATTTTCTACGACGGCAAGCGGCCGGCCAGCTTCCTCGAAGTCGACGGCGCCAAAGACGTGGGCGTCGAATTCCATTCCCTCTCCAAGACCTACAACATGACCGGCTGGCGCATTGGATTTGCCGTCGGCAACAAAGAGGTCCTGGCCGGGCTCGGCCGAGTGAAAAGCCAGCTGGACTCAGGTGTGTTCGAAGCCGTGCAAGCGGCAGGCATTGCGGCACTCGGGCTGGATGAGTCCGTCACGGACGGATTACGGAAGATCTATCAAGAACGGCGGGACACCCTCGTCCCTGGGTTGAAAAAATTGGGGTTGGAGGTTGATCCGCCTCCTGCGGCCTTCTACATTTGGGTCACCGTGCCGAAGGGATATACGTCGGCGTCCTTTACCGCCCATCTGTTGGAAAAAGCCGGCATTGTCACCACCCCGGGTAACGGCTTCGGCGCACCGGGCGAGGGGTATATCCGCATGACCGTCTGCACGACGAAGGAACGGCTGGCGGAAGCGGTGGAGCGGATCCGCAAGGTGGGATTCTAAGGTTGCGCCTCTCGAGCAGTAACCATACTCCGCACGTGGCTGATACTATACTCCGCGTACTGGGCGCGGGACGCTGAGGCGGCTTCAGACTATGGCAACAGCCTTTATCGGATTCGGCTCTAACCTGGGCAATCGGATCGATTTTTGCGATCGAGCGGTCACCCTGCTCGGACTGTTGCCGCACTCGCGGCTGGATGCGGTCTCCTCGTTGTATGAAACCGAACCGATTGAGGACGGAGCGGCTCCGGGACCCGCATGGTTCCTGAATGGCGCCGTGCAAATCGAAACGAACATTACCGCTAAGAGTCTGCTGGAAATCTGCCGCGAAATCGAACGGGCGCTGGGGCGGGATCAGGACAATCGCAAGGGTCCGCGCACGCTGGATCTCGACCTCCTGCTGTATGATGACTGTGTGCTGAATGAGCCGGGCCTCATTGTGCCCCATCCTCGTCTTCATCAGCGCCGATTTGTGCTGGCACCTCTCGTGGAGATCGACCCGGATCGGCGTCATCCGGTGATCGGGCAACCTCTTCGTGAGCTCCTGGAGGCGCTCACCGATCCTTCAATTGTCCGCCTGCTCGATCCCCAACCGAACTCGCGTTACGGATCGAGACCGGCCTGCAGCCCACCCCCTGCGCAGAGCCCGCACGCGTGAAGATCATCCGCACGACTTCGGCCATGGCCGACTGGAGCCGCTGTCTACATCGGGAGGGTGTGACCATCGGCTTTGTCCCGACCATGGGGGCCTTGCATGAGGGGCATCGCGCCTTGATTCGAGCCGCTCGCTTGGCCTGCGATGCGGTGGTCGTCAGCATTTTCGTCAATCCGGCACAGTTCGCACCAACAGAAGACCTCGCGAAATATCCCCGCCAATTTCGACTCGACCGTGCACTATGCGCGAAAGAAGGTGTCGATGCGATCTTCGCCCCTACCGCCGCGGCCATGTACCCGGCCGGTTTTCAAAGCATTGTCGCAGTTCCTGGCCTGGCACGGCGCTGGGAGGGCGAGGCGCGCCCCCATCACTTTCAGGGCGTAGCCACGGTCGTGACGAAATTGCTGTCGTTGGTGCAGCCTGACATCAGTTGGTTCGGCCAAAAGGACTTTCAGCAGGCCGCGTTGGTCCGTCAACTTGCGAAGGACCTCAACTTGCCGGGCACGTTGAAGGTTCATCCGACCGTCCGCGAACGTGACGGCTTGGCATTGAGTTCACGGAACGTCTACCTGTCCGTCCACCAACGTGAAATCGCGCCCGTGCTCTATCGCGCCCTGCAGGCCGGCGCTGCCGCTATTCGTGGAGGCGAGCGGCGGGGGGAACGCGTACAACGCCTGATGGCTCACATCATCAAGGCAGAACGCTCGGTCACGCCGGAATATCTCGCCGTCTGTGATCCGTCTACCCTGGAGCTGTTACCGACCATCCAGCGCCACGCCATACTCCTCGGCGCTATTCGCCTCGGCACCGTCCGACTCCTGGACAATATGCCGGTGGTGATCAGAAGTCGGCCCTGAGCGAGCAGTTTAATGGAGTGTCTCCCGCACGGCACGGAGGCCGGCCTCTTCCTTCGTGGAGGGAGTCCTGCTCTGGTGTGAGATTAGACGGAGATGCGAGGAGGCGCTTGCTGGCAGGCGAGAAGCTCTAAGATCAATTGCCCCATGCGCTGCTTGTCTTCAGATTGGAACTCCAGAAACTTCATCCCGATCGACTGAGGCTGAATCGAGCAGATCATCGCCGCATCCACCTGGATATCCGGTTGCCCGGACGGGC
>DAONAB010000083.1:5293-10694 GCA_035400805.1 Nitrospira sp.
TGAATCGAGCAGATCATCGCCGCATCCACCTGGATATCCGGTTGCCCGGACGGGCCGTGCAGCACGAACTTGACGAACGTCCCGCGAGGAAGCGTAGTGGTCGCTTGTAAGGTACAGCCGCCCATGGAAATGTCGGTGACGACTCCTCCCGCGGCCGGGTGATCCAGAATCAGCGTCGCCGCAAAATTCACGGGCAGCCGACGATATTCACGGCGATCAAATTCCTGCGTGGTCAGCCGGTTCCCCGGCCTGCGGGCCTGAAAGCGAGTCGTGCAGAGCTGACACCGAACCTGGAAAATAGACAGCCGGTTCAACGTCTTCTCGATCAGACTTGTCCCTGACGTCACCCTGACGCAGGGTGTGCCGCAGGCCGGACAATACAACTCTTTCATACTACGCCTCTGACTCCTGCAACCCCGTCTCCGCATGCGAGATGGCGCCCACGCCACCGGACAACTGTCTTGCAAGCAGTGGCTTCACGTCAGCTGGAGAATAGGTTGGGGGCTTCACCCACTTTCCATCCTCCCGCTTATAGCCGCCGACTTTGCTCAAATTCGATCGATGGACCTCGCGGAAGACCGGATCCATGTCCAGTCCATAGGAAACCGCCGTGCCATACACAACATACAACAGATCCGCCAGCTCTTTCGCCACCGACGGCAGGTCCTCTGCCGTCATGGCTTCCTGGAGTTCGGCAAACTCTTCCTGAATGAGCCGCACCCGCAACTGCCGGGTGGCGTCAGGAGGGATTGCCGGTTTCTCCCCGACCGGGATATCGAACTTGCGGTGAAACTCTGCGACCATGTCCTGGGGCTGCATCGTCCTCACGTCCTCATATCCTCAGCCGCACACGAAAATCCTGTCCTCGGCTCAATACTGGTGGCTTCCAGCATCGCAAGGTCTTTCTCAGATGATATCCCGAGGTCTTTGAATTTTCTAGCGGCGGGCAACACCCTCGTTTCCAGCGAAGCCACTGCCTTGTTATAAGCCCCCACACTTTTCCCCAGCGCCTGACCGATATCATTGAGGTGGTCGGTGAGGACCGACATGCGCTCGTACAGATCCTTGCCAAGCCGGCCTGCCAGATCGGCGTGTTCGGTCAATTGCTCCTGTCGCCATCCATAGGCAACGGCGCGCAGCAGCGCCATGAGCGTGGTTGGCGTGGCAAGGACGACCCCTTGAGCGAAGCCGTCCTCGATCAAGGTGGGGTCCTGCTCCAGTGCGGCCCCGAGAAACTGCTCGCCAGGCAAGAACAACACGACAAACTCCGGGGTCTGCCCGAACTGCGCCCAATAGGCCTTCAGGCTGAGCGCATCCATTCTGGTTCGCACCTGGCTCGCATGGCGACGAAGATGCGCCTGCCGCTGCTGCTCATCTTGAGCTTCGTACGCATCAAGATACGCGGCCAAAACCGTTTTGGCATCGACGACGATCTGGCGGCCTGCAGGCAGATACACGACCATGTCGGGACGGAGCAGTCCTTCCATTGAGTCGACCGAGTCCTGCTCCATAAAATCGCAATGTGCCACCATACCCGCTAGTTCAGCCACACGGCGGAGGGTCATTTCTCCCCACCGACCGCGCACCGCCGGCGCCCGTAAGGCCTTCACCAGATTGCTGGTTTCCTGCTGGAGCCGCTGGTGCGATTCGGCCATGAACTTCAACTGCTGGTCCAGCCCGCCGTATTCCCGCTGGCGAAACTGTTCGGCCTGTTGTAGTTGCTCCTGATACCGCTGAAGCGACTCTTCCAGCGGCTTCACCAGCTCGCCGATCGCCTGGTGGCGCTGCGACAATTCCCCTTTGGCTTCTGCGTGCAAGGTTTCAAAGGAGGCGCGGGCGAGGTTCAGGAACGCGTCATTGTTTTGTTTCAGGGCTTGTCCCGACAAGGCCTCGAAGGATTCATGCAACTCCTGCCGCGCCTGGCTTAACATCGTCTTTTGATCGTCTAAGCTCCGACTGAGGACTTCCATACGTGTTTCGGCTTTCGTCCGGCTCTCCTGGGACTCGGCCAGCGCCTGCCGCAATTGCCCGACTTCGGACTGTTGGGTATCGACCCGCTGTTGCAGCACCACCGCCAAGGCATCAGCCCTCTGTGCACGCGCCCCGCTTTCGAGCACCTGTGCCTGGACCCGTGAATGCGTCCGAGCCGTCACCCACCATCCAGTAACCAAGGCACCGATCCCGAGGCCGGCGACTCCACCGGCGACAAAGGTTGCTGAGGTGAGATCGATCATGATGCGTCCTTATGAAGACAGAGCATCGCCGCCATGCCTCTCACCTGCCCGTTGTAGGGAAATCGCGTAGAGGGTACGAGAAACCAACTCAAACGTCAAGGGACCAATCGGCTCACTGCGCCTGTCGAACTCTCAATTTTGACCTGCTCATTTTCGCGCAATCGGGTCGTCGCATAGGGCACATTGACCAGGACCGGAAGGCCGTATTCTCGCGCGATAATGGCGCCATGCGAGAGCGTGCCGCCCATTTCCGCAATCACGCCGCCCGCGACACCGAAGAGAGGAGCCATTCCCGGATCGATGACCGGCACGACGAGAATGTCACCCGGCCGCACTCGTGGCCAATCCTTGGTAGAACGGACGATGCGGACAGGCCCAGTCGTCGTTCCTGCGCTGACAGCAATGCCACGCAGCAATCCCTCGTCAGGTTGGCCCGTCAGGGAGCTGTCCTGTTCAAGAACCGCTTCCCAATCCCGAATGGTGTCCGGCACCTGCAATGCCTGATTGCGCACCAGTTCGTCCCGGCGGCCTTGCACCAGCCGTTGCCAATCTCCTTGCGCGCCCTCGCTCAATGCGGCCCGCTCGTCCATGGTCAGATAGAACGTATCGTCACGTTGGGTCAACACTCCTTGTTCTACCATCCGCTCGCCGAGCTGAAGCAGCAGATGACGCACGGCCGTGGAGTAGTACAGTAAGTGATGACGATTCGCCTCCCGCAGAGCACAAAACCGGCTCAGGCGCCGATACCACCAGCGAAAGACAACCCCACGATGGCGCCGCCAGCCGAACCGGCGATGAATCTCCGCAAGGGCCTCCTGACGTCGCTGCGCCTGCAGCGCCACGACCTCGCCTGGCGGAACCGGATTCCCGGCACGCAACTGGGTCTGCAACAGGATCAGGACCGCATCGGGCTGATCGGCAATGCGCGGGGACATAATGTCCGACTCTCCGACCGCACGATGCCCGTAGTCTGCCAGATATTCCTCGAACCGGCGCAGAAAGGTGGTGCCTGCAAGGGCATCACGGAATCCGGAAGCCACCCACTCTGCGGAGAGAAACCACCGCTGGACGACGATCTCACTCCTTGCGATCTCCACTAATTCCGCTAGGCGGAGAATGTGTTGTGCGCTGATCACACTCCCCTGTCCTTGCAGAGAGGCGTTCAGCAATTCGCGCCAGTCTGCTCCCAGCCACCCGGGCAGAAAGGTGCCCATCGCCTGCAGACTCTGTGCGACCCCTCCCGCGATTCCGAACGTCACTTCGTGCGTATCAAGCCATTGCCCCAGACGGTCCAGCGTCGCGTCGAGTTCCTTCGCAGATAGGTTACGGATACGGTCGGATTGATACGTCTCCGCCATCCGTTTCATGGCGGCAAAATTGTCCGGCCCCTCCCGCACAACCCGACGCCATTCTTGCATCATCAGGAAGCCGGCGCGAACGAGCGCGAGACCGCTCAAGGCCCGCACCGACGGCGTGAAGCCCAACGGCTCCCCGCCCATCTGCTCGGTTAAGAAGGACGGATTGCCGCGGAGTTGCTGCACCAGAGTGTAGAACAAGGTGACATTCAGATAGGGACGACCGTGCATGACGCGAACGGACGACAGTCCGTCAGGAACTGTGCAGCCGAGGCGTCGATAGGGACCGATGATATAGGCATCCATGAACCGTTCAAGAAACGAGAGGCCCAACGGACTGGGCAATTCCGGCAGGGTTTCCTTCAGATTAGCCCGCGTCCACTCGCATTCATCATTTGTCAGGGCCGAGGATGGTTGCACCGCGGTGATCGGTCGCGCCTGGACCACCCATACCTTGTCAGCATCCCACACCCACTCAAGGTCAACCGGGAGTAGAAAGGCCGCTTCGATGTGCTTCGACAATTTGGCCAGTTCGAAGAGCTGTGCATCAGACAATGAGGACTGGTTCTGCGCGGATTCAGCAATCGCCGCGAGAGCTACTCCATCAGGAGTGGACAGCAATTGCTGTGGTTTCCTGGCCAGTAGCCGCCGACGAATACGAAGCGGCCGTCTTTCGACCTCATCTACTTCAATGACATACTGGTCCGGCGTCACCTCGCCGCTGACCAGAGCTGCGGCAAGCCCAGGCACTGCGTTGACGACGACCTGAGAAGTGCGTCCCGTAACAGGATGGATCGAGTAGGCCACTCCGGCGACAGTGGCCTGCAGCAGCGGCTGAATCACCACGGCCATAGATGGGCAGGATAGTGGACCTTTTGCCCTGAGGGCATACTCAAGCGCTGCGTCAGTCCACAACGACAGCCAACACTCGCAGATCCCTCGCAAAATCTCGGGAGACGATAGGCCGAGGGACGTGTGATAGAGCCCGGCCGCACTGGCTTGCTCGACATCTTCATTCGTGGCGGAGGACCGTACGGCCCATCGTGTTGCCGGATCGTGCGCCAGACCGGCGAGTCCCTGTTCCATGGCCGACTGAAATCCTGTAGGCCAGACAGGCCTGAGTAAATAGTCTTGGATTCGCGACCGTTCACGGCTTCGCTCCTCCGGTGACGCCTGCAGCACTGTGCGCCAGACTGCTTCGGCATCGATTCCGCCTGCGGCCAGAGCCAGACGATAGACCGTTGTTGGGACACACAATCCTCGCGGGACGGCAAAACCAGCCGCTAGCAACCGGCTCAAGCCGGCGGCCTTGCCCCCGACGAGACTCGGATCGTGGCTCTCCTCCAGGGAGAGAATGAGTGGCTGAGTCATGGACGGGGATAGTAACTAGAGCGCGAGGAGGAGGTAAAGATCATTGACGTTGGTCCCGGTGGGACCGGTGACAATATGACCGTGCAGTTGTTCGAAGAACGGATAGGCATCGTTTTCTTGCAGCGCATGACACAGGTCCAACCCCTTGCGGCGCGCCCGCGTCACTGTCTGGCCGTCCACAACGGCGCCGGCCACAGACGTCGGCCCATCAGTCCCGTCGGTCGCGAACCCCGCCACCCAGATGTTCGGCAAGCCTGCAATTTCCGGCGCGGCGGCCAATGCGAACTCCTGCGCCCGTCCGCCTGTGCCTTCCCCTCGAATGGTGACCGTCGGTTCTCCCCCGGCGATGATGCAGCAGGGGCGCTTGATGGGTCGGCCATGATTCCCAATCTCACGAGCCATAGCGCCGAACATTTTCGCGAGTTCCCTCGCCTCACCGGT
>DAONAB010000084.1:0-10651 GCA_035400805.1 Nitrospira sp.
TCAATTCTTCCACAAGCAAGTCCTCAATAAAGCATACTTGCTTTATAGCAAGTGATTCAAAATCTGTCAAGTAACTGGTCATAACTATTTGATCGCATTCCACGCACATGCAAGCAGAATGCACTCAATGCCTAGCCAAGCCTTGTTCTGCAAGAACAAGCTTTTATCATTATGTTATTTTTCAGCATGTTACGTTGCTACACCAAAAACAGCCACGGCTTTCTGTCTCATTTTCCATCACTCATGCTAGGATACGGCGCATATGCACACTTCACATGCACTCTCATCTGCAGAATGCGGCCGCTATCTCGCCACGGCTATCCAGGCGGCGGAAGCAGCGGGCCAAGTCCTCCTTGATCACGCCCGAACAGGCTTCCGGATCGACCACAAGGCCGCCATCAATCTCGTGACCGATGCAGATCGGCAGGCTGAGGAATGTATCGTCGGCACGATTCTTTCCGCTCATCCCACACACCGGATTTTAGCCGAGGAACGGGGGAGGGATGGGGCCGCGGAGTCGCCATTCCAATGGATCATTGATCCTCTCGATGGCACGACCAACTTTGCACACGGGTTCCCGTTTTATTCGGTCTCGATCGGGCTGGAATATGACGGTGCCTGCATCGTAGGCGTTATCCTGGACCCGACTCGCCGTGAGCTGTTCACCGCGATAGCCGGCCAAGGAGCCTATCTGAATGGTGAACCTCTGCGCGTATCGACCAATACGTCCCTGGAACGTTCCCTGCTCGTGACCGGGTTTGCGTATGACATTCGCGAGACGGCGAACAACAATCTGGACCATTTCTCCCGCGTCTCCCTGCGCGCCCAAGGCGTGCGACGCACCGGCTCAGCCGCTTTGGATCTCAGTTATGTCGCGTCAGGACGGTTTGACGGGTATTGGGAAGTGAAACTCAGCCCCTGGGATATGGCGGCCGGAATCGTCATCGTGCGCGAGGCGGGTGGCCTGGTCTCCGGCTTTCAGCGAGATACCTTTTCTCTGTACGGACAGGAACTCGTCGCCACGAACGGCCGCATTCACCATGAGCTGCTCGACGTCATCAACCAACGCTCCGGTAAGTCCTAACCCGCTCAGTCCATTCAGTCGGGTATCCACGCAGCCCGTGCGGACCAGCCTCCTCGTCATCCATCCCATGTACAGTGCGATATTTGATGCGGTATCATGCCTCTCTCATATGTACGGTCAAAGGAGTGCACCCAGCATGGCAAGCCAAGTTCCTCCGCAGAAACCAGCCGCCCCTTCCGCCAACACGCAGGACGTGTGGGATGTCGAACTCTTGCATGTGCATGTCTCGCGCAAGGGACAACTCGTCAACGCTGAATGGGCACTTCATCCTCAGATTAAGGCCGACCTGAGTGCGGATGAGTGGAAGGAACTCGGCGAGCTCATGAACAAGGTCACGTCCATTGTGGGACACCGCTTCTCCCAGGCCCTCAACGAAACCGAACCGACGCCGCCCGGAAACGCGTAACCACTTCTCGCCAGCACCGAACCGCTCGCACACCTACCAGCCGGCTTCCGCGCGAGCAGAATCAGACCCCTAACCAGCGAGGTGATCCATGGACTGCTATTACCATTCAAAGGATCTCGGAAAATTCGGAGAGATGGGCAAGGGCAATCCCGCCTTGTGGGAAAAGTTCATGAATTATTACAGCGCCGTGTTTGCCGAGGGAGCACTCACGGAGCGGGAGAAGGCCCTGATTGCACTCGGGGTGGCCCAGGCCGTGCAGTGCCCGTATTGCATCGATGCCTACACGCAGGCCTGCCTTGAGAAGGGATCGAACATGGAAGAAATGACTGAAGCCGTGCACGTGGCTTGCGCGATTCGAGGCGGAGCCTCGCTGGTCCATGGCATTCAGATGCGGAACGTCGCAGAGAAATTATCGATGTGATTGTTCGACGGCCGCTCGGCTTCAGCTGAAGCAGCGCAGCCAATAAGATGAGCGCGATGGCCAAAGAGGCAGTCACCAAAGTGAGAACACACCTGCTAGCCGCTTGACCGCCTCGCTAGTGGTAGAGATGCTCAGGGATGGCCAACGTGAAGTACTTCGCGCGCTCTTCGTACAGAATACGACGAGCCGTCAACGTGCTCAGCGCCTCAGTCAGGTCATCGTCCGTCCACACGATGCCGGGTCTTGCCTCCTTCAAAGCCGTGCGAATCTGATCGCGACTCTTCGCGGCTTCGTTGCACGCTTCAATGATACCCGCCGCAGGCCAGTCGTACCGTCGCCTCGTCGGCATCTCCGGATCACGCCCATCATAAATGGTCACGTAATCCATCGCCTTCGAGTAGTACAAGAACGGCCGGTCGTTGCTGCGCGCCCGCCGCTGCCATTCCTCCACTAAACCGATTAACTCCTGATAGACCTGCGGATCCACCGGCCAGTTGTCGAGCTCATATTCAAAATCATAGGCAATCTTCTTCAGATCGACGCGCGCCGCATCATACACATACTCATAGGCTGTCCCCGGGCCGGTAATGCGCACGCCGTACTCATGTGGTCGCGTAAAGTAGGGACTGAACCGTTGCAACCAGAACTTCCCGGTCGCCTCCGGCGCTTGCAAATGAAACAGCGATGGCAAGAGATCAATCTGCCGGCGATAGTCCTCATTCGTTTCGCCGGGAAAGCCGAGCAGGATATTCCAGGAGATCGCCACGCGGTAATAACAACTCCACTTGAGGCAGATGATGTTCTGCATGGGCGTGACGCCCTTGTCCATCGCTTTCAACTGCGAAAGACTGAGACTTTCCAGGCCGGGCTGCATGCACTTCACGCCACCGACGGCTAAGGTTCGGATCTGGCTCTTCTGCAAATTGCTCTTGGTCTCGATAAACACATCCAGATCGCAATGCTCGGCCGCGAATCGGCCGAATAGATTGTCGACATATTTCATGTCGATGATGTTATCCACCAGGCGGAAGCGGGTCGTGTCGTAGCGGCTCGAGAGATAGGCCATCTCTTGCGCAACCTGTTCGGGGGATTTCGCCCGGAACTTCATGCTCTGCGCATTCAGCCCGCAAAAGGTGCAATGGTGTTTCTCCCCCCACCAGCACCCGCGGGAGCCCTCATAGAGGAGGATACGGTCCAGACCACGGGATGCTTCTGTGCCGAGTTCGGCGAGCAAGTGATAGTAGTCGTCGTAGTCCGGCGGCCCGGTCTGGGCAAACTCGGTGAACAGGGCCGTATTCGGCTCGAGCTTGATCTCGCCGCCTTCCCGGTAAATGACGCCTTTCGGGCAGGCCCCGGTCGACCCGCGCAGGACATAGTCGACTAATGCCGGAAACGTGACCTCTCCCTCGCCGACGACCACATAATCAATGAACGGAAACGCGCGAAAATACTCCAGCCCCATCTCGCCATCAAAATTCGCGCCACCGAACACGACCTTGACGTCCGGATACAGATCCTTGATCAGCTTGGCCATCGTGAGGCTGGCCACGTTTTGATCAAAGGTCGACGTAAATCCGACAAGCTTGTATTGACCCCAATCGATTCCCGCCATCGCGGCGGTCAGAAATTGGGGAGCGGTACGAGTCGCCATGTCCTCAAAAAACGACAGCGGCTGACCACTCTCGCGGGCAATTTGCTCGAACACCGGCTTAAACACGCGCGGATACTCCGCCCGCTTGGGATTGTCACGAAAGAGCAGGTAGGAGAAGAGCCATTCGCCGAACAACGCCCGCTTTTCACAAATCGATTCGTAGAGAGGCACCCCGATCTTGTGGGCAAACCGCACATTCAAATGATGGCAATCGACGGCGACGCCCTGAGCTTTCAACAACGCGGACAGCGTCCCCAATTGAATGGACGGGTACTTCGAAAAACTGAAGGGCATGTTGACGAGCGCCACCTGGGCCCGGTCACTCATGAGCCACCTCGATGGTGTTCGCGTCGTGCCTCACCATGATCAACCGGCAACGGCCCGAAAAGGTTCGAACTCACGATCGGTCTTGGCAGCCAAATAAAAGTCGCTTTCGGTGAGGCCGTTGATCTTGTGCGTCCAGATTTCCACTTTGCATTTTCCCCAGGCCACGTAGAGATCCGGGTGATGCCCTTCGGCCTCTGCCACCGCGCCCACCTTGTTGGCGAAGGCGAGCGATTGCGCAAAATCCTTGAACGTGAAGAGTCGTTCGAGATGTCCTTGCTGACTCAAGGCCCACCCGCGTCCAAGCTCCGTCAATAGGGCTTGTATGCGATCGGCGGGGAGGGGAGGGACGCCGCCCCGGCAGGGAATACATTTGTTGTCAGCTAAACTCATCGCAGCTCCTTCTCAGCGAAACTCGGCTTCAGTTTTTGCAAGAACGGCTATTCTACGGGCCGCTTGTGGTGTCCCGCAACCGCCTCACCGCCCGGATGGTTGCGCGACCCGGTACTGGCTGGTCACCGCATGGCCTCGCTCGAAAAAGAGACCGCGGTTGATATCCCCGACGCTGACCATGCCCACCAACGTGCCATTATCGACAACTGGAATCCGGCGGAAATTCTTGACGCCCATATAGGAGGCGGCTTCCAACACCGGGGTACGCGGGGACACCGTCAGCGGATTCAAGCTCATCACTTCTTCGACACGCTGCGTAAGTACATCCGCATACCCTTCCTCCATCTCCACGAAATCACGGCTGTGCACGTTGTCATGAATATATTCGCCGTAGTTGGGATAGAGAGGAATCAACACATCCCGCAGGGTCACCATACCGATCAAGACAGCGCCGTCCTCCACGACGGGAATGGCGCCGCAATGGCGGCTGAGCATCTTCGTGACTACGGAACGGACGGATTCATTGCGTTTGGCCGTCACCACACCGGTCGACATCACATCCTGAACAAGCATGGCAGCCTCCTTCTTTCAGCAGGGTGACTCGTGAACACATCACCGATAGAAACTCCGGGTGCCGTCTTCGTCGCGTGAAGGTACCTCTTCGCCGGATGAGGGTGGATCGTCTGAACATTCACACATCCCTGTCACTGCCTTTGCAGAGATAGGCAAAATATGGTAGGGAAGTGCGGTTAGAAAAGAAACCCCCTCTCGACACTGTCACAGATGAGCGGGGAGAACCCTTCAGACCGTGTCACGCGAGGTCGCTATCGATTCCGTCCTGCGCATCGGTCATCGCGGAGCCGCCGGCCACGCTCCCGAAAATACTCTCGCCGCGATTTGGAAAGCTCGATCCTTTCACGCAGATTTCGTGGAGATCGACCTACGCGAAACCAGCGACGGTCATCTCGTATTACTGCATGACGAGACCATCGATCGCACCACCAACAAATCAGGCACCCTTGCCGAAATGTCGTTAGAGCAGGTCCAACGGTTAGACGCGGGCAATTGGCAACGTATCCCCACACTCGAAGAAGCGCTGGATATCTCCGGGAAAGCCATCGGGGTCATTCTCGAATTGAAGGTGGAGGGGATCGGCAACGAGGCCTGCGCGATCGTCAAACGCGTGGGCTTTTCCAATGCGCTCATCTATGCCTCATTTCTGATCGACGAACTCCATCGTGTGCGACAGGCCGAGTCGGCCGCGCAGATCATGGTACTGCTGCATCGCCATCTCCCGCCGGACCCTGTTGCGGATGTGCTCGCCCTCAACGCCTCTCACGTCGGCTTGCACTATTCGACGGTCACGCCCGCATTGCTCCAGACCTACCACGAATTAGGACGGCAGGTGTTTGTCTACACCGTCAATGATTGGACAGACATCCGGCGCATGCGGGAATTGGGCGTAGACGGCATCGTGTCAGACTATCCCGATCGTATCTGACCACCGCTCCGGCGGGCTTTCACAAACCAAACATTGTGCGCTCTCATCTTGCAGGCTGCTGCCAAGGCGCGCACGTACGTTCGCCAAGCGAATTGAGACACAGGCAACCGTCTCAGCTGCCACCGCTATGAACGTGGCGGACCAACACATGATGTAGATGATGACGCTTACGGTCCGGAAGGGGAGAGCGCAATCCCGCCAGCAATCGATCTGGGCATAAAATGCCACGGGCGACCCTACACTGCGGTGGGAGGTCGCCCGTGGTTGGCGCTTGGGACGCCGACAGTCACATAGGTTGTCCGACAGACCAGACCCGTTCGAGAAGATAGATGATCAGGATGTTCGTCGGGGGAAGTTATTCCCAGGATTCAGGTGTGCCTCGTGCTTCGCGTCGACCCTTCGTTCTGCAATGGCTGTTATCCTTAAACGGATAGTGCCATGAGGCACAAGCCAGGGAAGGATCGGTCAGCACGACCGACGATCAGCCCGCCCTCTACTCTGCGGGCCGTTTTAGTCCGGCGGCGTAAGTTCTTCCATGCGTGAACCTCCCCGGTTGAGGAGTGGCGAGGTGTTCCGAACAGGCGCGCACTGTTCATCGCCTCGTCACGGTTAACACAGATCGTGAAGCTTACGATTTCCCTCTTACGCTCGTTAGAAAACTCTGTCAACAAGAAAATCGGCCCTAGGAACTTTTCCTCATGACGGCCGTCTACCATGCGGGCCCCATACAACACGGGCTCCCGTGCCTGACGAGAGCCCGCGTGTGGCGCTTAGGACGCCGATCGCTCTCTGTCTGTAGCGGCCCGTCCTAGACCCGCCGAGGTGATCAACAGCAGAAGCTCTCTCGCCGGAGCACTGGTCATCGCGACCGGATCAGGTCGCGTCACAATCGTCAACCACGCCCTCCATTCGGTGGCATGACGCCGGGACGCGCAGGGCGCATCGTGGAATGCCTTGGGGCATTGGCGATGGAGAACTGGTTGGCAACAACCGACGAGAAACCTGCCTTCAGCTCGGCAGGCCGTACAGGCTAGGTGGAGTGGTATCGGTCATCGTCTACCCTCCTCTCTGTTCCGGGAATGTGTGGAAGATCTAGATGGCAGCCGCGCGGTCTGTCCGGTCTTCCACGTGGGACGATGGAAATTCGGGCCGCCAACCCTATCTACGCCCCTCACAAAATCTTGTCAACAGGGGGAATACCCAGGTTCTCGCTTATCGGCGCCTTCCTCGATTCACTCGGGCTCTGATGTACGAACGCAATTTTGGATCATGACCCGACCCAGGCGCGATGACGGTCATCTCTTCGTTCTGACAATTTGCGGGCAGTAGAAGCACTGTGTCGTCGAGGCTCGTCCCGCTTGCGCGCTCATCACTCCGGACAGGGCGGCATTGTCGATCTCTCGCGCCATGCAGAGAGGCGCCGGACTATTGGCCTCGCTGTGGTTGCGGCTGCTGTTTCTTCATCGCTTCGCCGAACTGCTTCATCAACTCTTTCATATCTGGCGCCGGCTCGTCTCCTCCCGGAGCCTCGCCGGATTTGCCCCGCGAAGCCTTTCGCTTCTTCAGCTCCTCGATCATCTTCGAGACATCGGCCCCGCCTTCTCTCTTCTGCTCCCGCATGGCCTTCATACGCTCTTGCAACCCCGCCATGTCGTGCTTCGCCCAGTCGGCGGGAAACGCAAACAGACTCGCGTCCAACGGCTTTTTCTCGACACTGACGACTTCCATGCGGACCGATTCCTTACCCGCCTCGTCGTATTGGATGCTCCGGAGACCGAAGCCTCCTTCTTCAACTAATTGCTTGACCCACGCAGGCTGAGACGAACGTCGGGCTTCCTTGGGATCGATCCAAAACGTCGCGGCCTTTCCGAACCCTTTTGCCACACAGAGTTCACTCTTGGCGCGATGGTGCTCCTTGTCGGTAATCCGCCAGACCTCGCAGACATATCCGGCGATCTTGTCAGTCTTGCCGGTTCGCTCGACACTCTGTGTGTCGAGCAGCTCCTTCAGGTGGTCGCCCCGATCTCCCTCCAGGCTAATCTCCATGTAGGACTTCTGTCCCGGCATGCCCATCTGCATCGTTCTAGTCTTGCCGTCAAACAGCATGACTTGCGTCTGGTTGTCCGTCCGGGACATTTCCACACGGCCCCTATCGCCCTTGATATACCAATTCATGGTGCTCGTTGTGCCGGTATCCACATGACTGTTTTTCATCTGGATCACGCCTTCAAAATCTCCCGCATAGGCCGGAAAGGCAGTCAGGCTCAAGACAAGGCCGCTCACCAGAACCGGTATCATTCGCATACTCGACGCTCCTCGTTAAGGTAGTCAGACGACTCAGGCCCACCAGTGTAGCCGAGCCCTACGGACGATGCCAGATCACGCCGACCGGTACCGCATCAGTCGATGGTGAGCCGATCGAAATTCACGCCTGGGGGAGACGGCGGGGTAGAGAGCTTCATCCCCTCAAGCACCTGCACCACGAGCTCAGCGACGACCAGATTCCGATACCATTTGCGATTCGCAGGCACGATGTACCAGGGCGCGCGCTCAGTGCTGGTCGCCGCCATGAGGTCCTCAAACGCCGTCATATAGTCGTCCCACAGTTTCCGCTCTTCCACATCACCCTCGCTGAACTTCCAGCGCTTCTCCGGATCACAGATGCGTTCGGTGAGCCGCTCTTTCTGCTCGTCTTTGGAAATGTGCAGGAATAGTTTAATGACAGCCGTGCCGTTCTCGACCAGTAATTCTTCGAATTCATTGATCTGATTGAATCGCTGCGTGACGACCTTCTTCGAGACGAGACCATGCACGCGCGTGATCAAGACGTCCTCATACTGCGACCGGTTAAAGATTCCGATGTACCCTTTGGGCGGCACTTCCTGGTGAATGCGCCACAAAAAATCCTGCTCGAGCTCCTTCTCGCTCGGAGTTTTAAAGGAGGCGACGCGGCAGCCCTGCGGGTTCACGCCGGACATGACATGCTTGATCGTGCCGTCCTTTCCGCTCGTGTCCATGCCTTGAAGAATGATCAGCAAGGCGCGCGTGCGGTTGGCATACAGCCGTTCCTGCAACTGATCGAGCTTGGCAATGTGCTTGGCCGTGGTGGTTTTGGCTTTGGACTTCCCGGCCTCGCTCTTTTTGTGGGAACCGGTATCGTCGGGATCACACCGTGTGAGTGACGGGCGGCAACCGGGCTTGATTCGATACCTCTCCATGTCGCTCCTCCTACCAGAGTTCCTCTGCAGCACCCGGGACCACGGACCGCGCGAACCGGTCGGCGATCAAACCAGTCGCATTCATGTGCAGGGAAAAATATCTTTCTGACCATCCATTGATTGATGGTGGCCCAGCCTTATGTGATAAACAGGACTTTCACCCATCAAGGAGGCATCGGTCATGCTCAAGGAAGTAAGCGGAGACATCCTGTTATCCACCGCCGGTGCAATCGCACATGGTATTGCCCCCCATGACAATTTCAAGCAAGGCTTGGCGTTGGCACTTCGTGAGCAGTGGCCTGGCATGTACAAAGATTTTCGTCATTACTGCCAGACCTACAATCCCAAAGCGGGCGGCGCCTGGTCGTGGAAGGGCCCGAACTCTCCCGTCATTATCAATTTATTTACACAGGAGCCGCCGGCCAGCGAACAGGACCATCCCGGCAAGGCGACGCTGCCCAACGTCAATCATGCCCTGCAAGCGCTGAAAAAGGAACTGCAGGAGCATCAGGTGAAGAGCCTGGCGCTCCCTCGTCTGGCTACGGGCGTCGGCGGGCTGGAATGGGAGAAAGTGTATCCCTTGCTGCAACAGGCGCTGAAAGAGCTCCACATTCCCGTCTACGTGTACGGGCTGTATAAGAAAGGGGTCGCCGCGCAAGAAGCCTAACAGTCTGCGGCACAACGGTTTTTGTAGAAGAGCCCGCGATCAACTCACGTGTCGTGCTGGGGGCGGCATCTCCGGCAGGATGCGCAAGGGATCGTCCAGCAAGGCCGTAGCGAAGGAAGAGGCGAATCGTACTCCTGCCGTACGGTGAGTCTCGTCGTGATGCGAGAACGCCGCTGGACGATCCCTTGCGCATCCTGCTAGGCGGAGACGGCCCTGGCGCGCGCCTCCGTCAGATACTGTAGCAACTGCCCGATCTGCGACTGCCGCGTGAGGTACCATTGCGCGGCGGTCGTCGCCTTCTTCCCCACACGCACCGAGACAATGCGCTCATCCGGCAGCGAAAAGACATCCTCGTCCGTATCGTCGTCTCCCACGTAGAGCGCCGCAGATGTCTGGAGCTGATGCATCAACTCCAGCATGGCTGTCCCCTTGTGCAAATTGCCGGAAGGAATGGCATTCACCACCGCTTTTCCCAGTACCAGTCGAGGCGCAGGCAGGAGCGTAGACACGACATGAAAGATCGTTTCACGCGCGGCCGCCGGCGAACAGGCCTGCCGATAGTGGAAGGTCAGGGAATAGGTTTTATCTTCTACGACGACGCCGGCCCGCGTCAGCTCGCGGTCATCCTTCGTCACGGCCTTCAGCCAGGCGCTGCAACAGTCCTGCGCCTGCTGCATCACGCGTTCCGAAGCGTGCAACCCCTCCAGGCCATGATTGCCGATGAGATGGGCGGTAATCCCCTTCACGCGGGGACTGAGGTCCGAAAGGGACCGTCCGGAAATGATCGCCGTCGGCGCCACGACGGCTAGATCATGCAGGGCCTGCTGCGTGGATTCCGTCAGACCTGCGACATGCCGGTCCTGAACGATGCGCGCCAGCGTACCGTCGAAATCGAAGGCAAAGAGAGAGCCCCCCTGGCTGGCGAGCCGGTCGAGCACACGTTTCCCTTGAGCACTAAAGACGTCTTGCATCGGCGCGACTATCGC
>DAONAB010000085.1:0-10647 GCA_035400805.1 Nitrospira sp.
CATTCTCGGGTGAGGAATGTCTGGTCCATCCCCTCAGCTGGTTTTTCCATCACGTTTTTACGGTACCTACACTTGTGACTGCAACACGACGGCAACGTGATGTGCAACAGGCGTTCTTCTCGGTGGGGAAGGTGTTCAAGACAGGCGGAAAACCTGAGTGGACCTAGCCGCACTCACGCGCACAGGTCATCCACTCCGAGGAAAGAGCGTCTGAGGTATCTCCTGGGTCGATCCAGTCACCTTGGCCTAGAGCTACGGCGCCAACGTAATGGGGGTAATCCGATGATCCGGTTGAACGTCGAGAGACTGAAGACTTTCTATGTACTTAATGAAC
This sequence comes from Nitrospira sp., assembly GCA_035400805.1. Classification (GTDB taxonomy): domain Bacteria; phylum Nitrospirota; class Nitrospiria; order Nitrospirales; family Nitrospiraceae; genus Nitrospira_A. The sequence continues at coordinate 335 of DAONAB010000085.1, forward strand.
ACACTCGCTTCATCCCGTCCCGGCTCTGGGGTACTCAGATAGCGCGCGCCTCGAAACATCTCATATCCATCCCCTCCATTCACGAGATACTGACTTATGGCGACAGAATATGTGGTGTTCTCGTCCAACGCCTTATCACCGACGCGCACCTCCACCAGGCGGTCCCCCGGCGACCGTCCCGGCATATAGCGAAACGTGAGGCCCGCCACCTGCAAAAAGCGGCCATCGGCTTTCTCTACACCGATCTTGCTCAGGCCATGCTCAAGGGCTGCTCTCAGCGTTCGTCCCGTGACTTCAAGCGCAACGACGGGATTGTTAAATGGAAGGATCGCATGGACATCGGCCTGTGTAATAGGCCCGGGTTCGTACAGGCGATCAGACCGAATCGACCCACCGTTGACGAGGCCGATTTCGGCATGGGTGGCACGCCGATAGGCTTCGGCTATGAGGTCACCCACATTCGTCTCGCCTGTCCGGTTGGCGACCTGCTTGGCATCGAGGGTCGTGATGATTTGCCCCAGGACCCTGCGACCAGCATCGTGCGCGTAACCGGCCATACTATTGGCAATCACCTTGGCGACCTCCGCGGACTCAGGAATATCTGCGGTGATGGGAAGCATGGCCCAATCGCTGCTGACCACACGTCCCGTCCCGGCCTCCAGGAAGAGATCCAGCCTGCCGAGATGTCGCGCGTCGGATCCAACCTTCAGAATCGGGGTGTGGCCGACAAAAGCATGCAGAGGAACATGCTCGTGCCCGCCGAGAATGGCATCGACATTCGCGCAAGCCGCCAGTTCTTTGTCGCGACTCATCGGAAGGTGCGTCACACCTATGATGACCTGGACGCCGGTCTCTCGCATGTGCGGTATCACCCGGCGTGCGGCTGCACAAGGATCTTCAAACCGCACTCCCGTGCTGTTCGACAGTACTTCGGTATCCGGTGTCGTCATCCCGACGAAGCCGATGGTGATCCCCCCGAATTTTCGAATCACAAAGGGCTCTGTACCTGATAGGGGCGCCTGAGAATGGCTGTCAGTCATATTCGTTGCCACCCACGGGAAATGCGACTCCTTGATTCGCTCCAGCAACACGTCCTTGCCGAAATCAAATTCGTGGTTGCCTGGCACCGCCACATCCAGACCTACCGCATTCCACACGGCAATCACATCGGCCCCCTTAGAAACCGAGGAGGCAATAGAGGGCGAAATGGTGTCTCCGGCCAGCACAAGAAGTGTAAACGGGGACTCCAAAAGGATGTGCTTGCGAATCGTCGCCACCCGAGCCAGGCCGCCCTGGCGTCCGTTCTCCACGGGTTCCATCGCGTACACATCATTGAGGTGCAAAATCGTGAGATGAACGACTGCCGCGTCTTCGCACAGCGCAGAGGTTGAAAAGCACACGACGGAGAGGGCGATCGCGAGAAGTGTATCGCGAAATGTTGTGATGGGCGCTCTCATTGAATTGATCAGCACGTGACGACGCACACTCCTACACGGGGCGACACCCGATCGATGGCTACCTATCGAAGCAGGAGTCATACATATGCGGTCCGAGGTCTTTACTCCCTCTACGGTTCTCTGTGCCCTATCCCGCCGCCGGCAACCACATGAGCGGCTATCCTGCCAACAGCGCGAGAAAAAGCCGCGACCACTCTAGATCACCTAGAGCAGTCGCGGCCCTTTCCTGCACACAGCAATAGTGTACCGTTAACGGCTATGGCTCCCGACCGTTGCTACGAGCAACCACTCGTTTCGCCGCAGCTCATACACTTCAGGCACGTCCCGTTGCGGACGAGGGTGAACTGTTTGCAATTCTGGCAAGGGTCGCCTTCATAACCCTTTTCTTTCGCTTCCTGCCGCACGGAGGTCACGGTCAAGGTCTCACGCTTCAATTCCAGTTTGTGGGCGACACTGCCGTTTCCCGCTCTCTGGCTATGACCATTGCCGCCGTTCATGCCGTTCCGTCGCACTGGCAAATGCTCGGTCAGGATCGATGACTTCGCGAGCGCGGTCATATCCGCCTCTTCATCCACACATTCAGGATCCTGCTCATCCTTCTTCATCGAATCCATGCGCAGATCCTCTTCGCGTACCTGCGACAGATCGGTCCGCTCAAGATACGTGATCGCGAGTTCGCGGAAGATGTAGTCGATGATCGACGTCGCCATCTTGATGCGATCGTTCAGTTTCACCGGCCCGTTCGGCTCGAAGCGGGTGAACACGAAGGCTTCGACGAATTCCTCCAGCGGCACACCATGCTGGAGGCCGAGGGAAATCGCGATGGCGAAATTATTCATCAAGCTGCGGAAGGCCGCGCCCTCCTTGTGCATGTCGAGGAAGATTTCGCCCAGCGTGCCGTCCTCGTACTCGCCCGTGCGCAGGTACAACTTGTGTCCGCCGATGATGGCTTTCTGCGTGTATCCGCCGCGCCGCGCCGGCAAGGAGCGGCGCTTGTGGAGATACCGCACCAACACCCGTTCGGCAACCTTTTCCGCCACCGTGGCAATACTCGGTGCCGCCTCTGCGCCCTTCCCGCTGTCGGACGAGGCATTCAGCGGCTGGCTCAACTTCGAGCCGTCACGGTAGAGCGCCACGGCCTTGACCATGCTCTTCCAGGCGAACAGGTAGGCCGCCTTGACATCTTCCAAGGTGGCGTCCGCCGGCATATTGATGGTCTTGCTGATCGCGCCGCTGATGAAGGGCTGAGCCGCCGCCATCATACGAATATGCGCATCGACGGCGATGTAGCGCTGCCCGATTCTGCCGCAACGATTGGCGCAATCGAAAATGGGTAAATGTTCGAGCTTGAGGTGCGGAGCGCCTTCCACGGTCATCGTGCCGCAGCAATAGTCGTTCGCGGCCGCCACATCTTCCTGGGTGAAGCCCAGGGTCTTGAGCATGTTGAACGTCGGGTCCGCCAACTGCGCCTCGCTGATGCCGAGTTTCTGCCGGCAGAATTCTTCGCCTAACGTATATTTGTTGAAGACGAACTGGATTTCGAACGCCTGCGCCAGCGATCCTTCCAACCGTTCCAGCGCCGCATCGTCAAACCCTTTTTGGCGCAGCACTTCATGGTTGATGAACGGCGCGCCCTTCAACGTTTGATGGCCCGCGCAATAGGCGCCGATGTCACGGATCTGGGCCTCCGTATACCCGAGCGCCTGCAACGCCGGCGGCAGACTCTGATTGATGATCTTGAAGTAGCCGCCACCCGCCAGCTTTTTGAATTTGACCAGGGCGAAATCCGGCTCGATACCGGTCGTATCGCAATCCATGACCAGCCCGATCGTGCCGGTCGGCGCGATGACGGTGACCTGCGCGTTGCGGAAACCGTAGGCCGTACCCAATTCCAACGCCCGATCCCAGGCGCGCCGCGCCGCCAACAGCATCGCCGGCGGACAATGTTCCGGTTGAATCGAGGCCGGCAGAATCGTGAGGCCTTCGTACTCCTCAACGGGCGAGCTATACGCAGCCCGGCGATGATTGCGGATGACGCGCAACATCGAGTCCCGGTTCCGGTTGTAGCCGGGGAACGGACCGATTTCCGCCGCCATCTCGGCCGACGTCGCATAGGATTCGCCGGTCATGATCGCCGTGATCGCGCCGCAAATCGCCGTCGCTTTCTGCGAATCATAGGGAATGCTCTGCTTCATGAGGATGGTGCCGAGGTTGGCATAGCCTAGCCCCAGCGTTCGATACTCATAACTTTTCTGCGCAATCGCGCGGCTGGGGAACGAGGCCATCAGCACGCTGATCTCCAAGGCCACAGTCCACAAACGGACGGCATGGCGGAAGGAATCCAGGTCGAACTCCCCTTCCGCGTTGAAAAACTTGGCGAGGTTCAACGAGGCCAGGTTGCAGGCCGTGTCATCCAGAAACATGTACTCGGAACAGGGATTCGACGCATTGATCCGCCCGTCTTCCGGACAGGTATGCCATTCGTTGATCGTCGTGTCGTATTGCGTGCCGGGATCGGCGCAAATCCAAGCGGCCCAGGCAATCTTGTCCCAGAGGTCGCGGGCCTTGATCGTCCTGCTGACCTTGCCGTCGATCCGGCGGCGCAATTCCCAATCGCCGTCCCGCTCCAACGCATCGAAGAAGCCGTTCGGAATACGGACGCTATTGTTGGAGTTCTGCCCCGACACGGTCTGGTAGGCCTTGCCGTCCCAGTTGGTGTCATATTCGTGAAACACGAAGTGCGTATAGCCCTGCTTCGCATAGTCGAACATGCGGTGGATGTACGCCTCCGGCACCATATCGCGCCGCGCGGCCGTCACGGCCTCGCGCAACGGCTGATTGTGCTTCATATCCAGTTCGAGGTGGCCCTGTCCCTGCGCATCGATCGATTGGCAGGCCTTGAGCACGGCATTGAGCCGTTGCGCACAAATCTTGGAACCGGTGACCATGGCGGCCACCTTCTGCTCTTCGACGACTTTCCAATCGATGAACTCTTCGATATCGGGGTGGTCGAGATCCAGGCAGACCATCTTAGCCGCGCGCCTGGTCGTCCCGCCGGACTTGATCGCTCCCGCAGCCCGGTCGCCGATTTTCAGGAACGACATGAGGCCGGAGGAGCGGCCGCCGCCCGACAGAGATTCGCCGTCGCCGCGCAAGCGCGAGAAATTGGTGCCGGTGCCGGATCCGTACTTGAAGAGCCGCGCTTCACGCACCCACAGGTCCATAATGCCGTTCTCATTGACCAGATCGTCTTCAATGGACTGAATGAAGCAGGCATGCGGCTGCGGATGCTCAAACGCATTCGTGGCCCGCACGACCTCGCCTAATTTCGGATCGACATAGAAGTGGCCCTGCGCCGGCCCCGACAACCCATAGGCATAGTGCAGCCCTGTATTGAACCACTGCGGGCTGTTGGGGGCGGCCATTTGATAGGCCAGCATGTAACACATCTCGTCGTGGAAGGCGGTCGCATCTTCCGGCGTTTTGAAATAGCCGTGATTCTTGCCCCAGAAGGTCCAGCAACCGGCCAACCGGTTGAACACCTGGCGGGAGTCGCGCTCGCCGCCCAGCACGGGCTTGCCTGCGGCATCCACCACCGGCGTGCCATCCTCATGCACTTGCGGGACGCCGGCCTTGCGGAAATACTTTTGCGCCAGAATATCGATCGCCAGTTGCGTCCAATGTTCCGGGATATCGATATGTTCCAACTTGAACACGGTCGACCCGTCTGGATTCCGGATCTCCGAGGAACGTTTTACGAACGCAAGACCCTCATAGGGGCTCTGCCCACGCTTGGTGAATCTTCGTTCAATTCTCACTGGTTCCTCCTTAACAGGTGCCTAACGTTCGGTGCAGGTGCCTGACGGCAAGTGTGTATTGGTTGGGGACGGAAAAAGAGGCCTGTCCATCCAGAGGCATGTTCGCTTCAGCAAACTCGCTCGACTGCATTGCATACTAGATATAGTGATCCCATTTTTTTGTCAAACAAAATGTTGTGGCACACCTGTGAGTAATGGGGATAAGCTGGTGATAGCGTCTCCGCTAGATTTGATGCAGCGTTTCTTCATTTTTCATTGAGTTATCCACAGCCTTTCAGAGGCTGTGGAAGACGTTTTTCACAGGGAGGCGAGAAAATTCCTGGCACAGATCAAAATGCGAGCCGACCGACCTTGACTGTCGCCTCCTCGACCCCTCGTAACGGGACAAATTGGCCGCCGATTCCCAGCACCAGCACCGGTTGGTCCAACACGTTCGTTTCAAACAGACTGAGCAAGCCCCAATTATTCCGCTTCGTATTGGGACGGACGACGCCCTCGACGAGCTTCGGCCCCTGCGCGCGGAAAATCGACCGGATCAGGTCGCGATCACGGCGCGGGCTGGATTGATCCATCTTCTCGATCTCGGCCGACAACCGCGCTTCGACGAACTGCAAATAGCCCTCCATCGTCGGATTCGTCGCCGCCAGCCAGACGGCAATCATCAAACTTCCCACCACGGCAGCCAGAGTTACAGTACGCATCCCACACTTTCAGCCGCCCCGTGCCGCACGATCAGTACGCGGCCACAGGTGACGACGGTTTGACAAATACACCTCGTCTGTTTAGCTTACGCCCGATTTCCAAGGAATGGAATACGAAGGCGCGTAATCACGCCTGTTCGATCGTCACGGAGGAGAGCCACTATGTTCGTTTGGAGTAAACGCCTCGTCGCCGGCCTGCTGGCAGGGTTCGTCCTGCTGATCGGCGTCTTTCTGATTCAGGGAGAGCCGGAATCCATCAGCGGCTTGAAGATTCACACGACCCGCTGGATGGCAGTGAACTATATCGGCCTGCTGGTCTGGCTGTTTGTGTGGATGTTCGACCAGGCCCGGGTGCGCGGGAAAAACGTGTTCCTGTGGCTGATACCGTTCGCCTTGGCGCCGCTCCCGACACTGATGCTGTTTATTTTGTTCTTACAGAGGAAGGTGAAATAGAAGCAGACAGGTCAGCAGCGGATTCGCCCTGTTCCCTCTCGCGAAATGCCTGACGGAACAACGTGCTGTCACCCGGTCAGCAGGGTGCCTCGGCTTCGCCTCTGCCCGCGTTCAATTCCGCATGCTGGGCGACGGGCTTGCGAAGAACCCATAGTAACCAGAGACCCGGCAAGGCGGCCAAAAAGGTCACAAAGAAAAACGGCCCCCACCCGGCCGCTCCCACCAATTTCGCCGCAGGCCAACCGAGAAATACCCGACCGAGCGCTTCAACGGAAGACAGCAGCGCAAACTGAGTCGCGGTATAGCGATGGTTGCAGAGCGACATGACCAGCGCCACAAAGGCCGCAGTGCCCATGCCACCGGTGAGGTTCTCAACTCCCACGGCAAACGCCATGACGGCATAACTTTTCCCGGTCCAAGCCAACCACATGAATGACAGGTTCGACAGGGCCTGCAAGACGCCGAACACAAACAACGAACGGAAAAGCCCCAAGCGCGGCATCAAGCCGCCGCCGATAAATGCGCCCAGGATGGTGGCTCCCATCCCGAATGCGCGGACCACCCCGATATCCTCCGACGAAAACTGCATCCCTCGCAGCAGAAACGACGTCGTCAGCGCGCCGGCGAACGCATCGCCAAGTTTATAGAGCACGATCAATCCCAGCAGCGCCACCGCCATAGGACGGGACAGGAACTCGCTGAGCGGCCCCCACACCGCTTCCGCCATCGACTTCGGCGCCACCTGCGCATCCTCTGGTTCAGGACTCATGAGAATCGTCACAACACCTACGGCCATCAATGCGGCCATGCAGAGATAAGCCACCGTCCAGTTCAGGCGAGAAGCCAGAATCAGGGCCAACGACCCGGACGCGATCATGGCGATTCGATATCCCATCACCCACGTCGCCGCGCCTAATCCTCGCTCCTCCGGTTTCAAGACATCCGTCCGGTACGCATCAAACACGATATCCTGCGAGGCGGAAAGAAACGCGACGGCCAGAGCCAAGGCCGCGAACACCTGCGCGCCTTCTGCAGGGCCGATCAAGGCCATCACGGCCAGGGCCAGCGCGAGACCGCCCTGGGTGACGATCATCCAGCCGCGGCGGCGCCCGAGCCAGGGCGGCACGATCCGATCCATCACCGGAGCCCAAAGAAATTTCAGGGTATAGGGAAGGCCCACGTACGCGAACAAACCGATCGTCGTGAGATCGAGCCCGGCTTCGGTCAGCCAGGCCTGCAATGTCCCGCCGGTGAGGGCCAACGGCAGCCCCGAAGCAAAGCCCAGGGGCAGCATGATGCCGAGCCGGCGAGTGAGATAGGCGCGAATGGATGAATGGTTCATGCGATTACGGAAACCGGACAGTCACGAGGTGCAGCATACCATTGGCTAATACACTGACGGCATCAGAATCGTGAATCTCTCTGTAGCGATCCGGCACAGGCCTGGACGTCGCCCGACCTCCACCATGAATCAGGAGAGGCTTTTGTATAGCTGAACTGGTATAAGTAGCGAAAGGAGAGGGATGCGATGAACGTGACAAACTTAGGCCTCTCGTGGAACTCCCGCTACCTTGAATTGTCGCCGACAGAAATGGCGATTGCCATCGTGGCGGCCCTCCTGGTGGGTGGAGCGGCCCTGTATGTTCTCCTGAAAGTCTTACGCAGCAAACCGGTCAAGATGCTCGGCATGGGCCTCTTATTGGCTGCGATTGCCTTGATCGGCTGGCTGGCGCTCGATCAGCATCAGCAGGATGAGCGCACGCGCGTCTCCGAGATCTGGAGTCGCACCTTCGAAAACAGCGCGATCAAGGACTTCGAATCCTGTGTCGCCAACCGGACGCCGCGCAGCCCCGGCCCGCAATACCGTGTCGAAGTCGTCACGGAATGCGGCGACGTGGCGAAGGCGATTAAAGAAGGCTTAGAGGCCCGTTGAGAACGCCGCTGGCGGCCTTGCTTCCGCATCCTGCCGGTCATCGGGGCTGGGAACTGCTCCTCAGGTAGATGAACCAATAGACCAACGCTACCAGCACCGTTCCGCCGATCATGTTCCCCAGTGTGACTAGCGCGAGGTTGCTCACTGCGCCCGCCAGTGACAGCGGCGCCGCGCTTCCAGTCGTCAGGGCGATGCCCAGCGGCAGGAAGAACATGTTTGCCACGGAATGTTCGAAGCCGCAGGCGACGAAGGCGCTGATGGGAAACACAATCGCGAGAATCTTATCCGCCACGCTCCTCGCGCCCATACACAACCAGACCGCGAGACACACCAGGACATTGCACAACACGCCACGCGCGAAGGCAGACAGCGGATCGAGGGCGATTTTGCTGCGCGCGATACGTACCATGGTCTCGCCGACAGCCCCATCTCCCAGCAGCTGAATCCCCGCAAGCAGCACGAGGACCGCCGTTCCGCAGGCCCCCAGCAGGTTGCCGAGATAGACCCAGATCCAATTCCGCACCACCTGGCGCGTCTGCACACAGCCGGCAGCCCAGGCCATCGCAATCAGATTGTTTCCGGTAAAGAGCTCCGCGCCGCCGACCACGACTAAGATCAGGCCCAGACTGAAGGTGACGCCTCCGGCCAGCCGCAGCAACCCGAACGGCAGCGTCGGGCCTTCTGCTCCCGCTGTGATCGTGACGGTGTAAAACAACGCGCCCAATGAAATGAACGCACCGGCCAGCACCGCCAGCGCCACCATCGTCGGCACCGCCGTGTTTACCTTGGCCAGGCCCAGCTTGCACACACGCGCGGCGATTTCCGGAGGCGGATAGGCATCAGCAACGGAGCCGGTAACCGGAGGAATGGGATCGTCAGTCATGTGATCAACATCACATGCATGGAGGGAGTAGGCGTCGCGGTCGGCAGTACTTTTTCAACCCGCACCGTCGAGACTTTATACTCAGGGCACTTGGAACTTTCGTCGGCGCTGGAGGACAGCAACACGTTGAGGTCCGTATCGGGGAAGTGAAAACTCGTGAATAACTCTCCCGGCTGCACGCGGTCACTGATCGTCACGGGCAACTTCCCCTCCCCGCGCGCGCTGATCAGCCTCACCTGCTCGCCGTCACAGAGTTCCAGCCTGGCCGCGTCGAGCGCGTGCATCTCCAGCACATCGGTATCGACCACCTGCATGATGTCGGTGCGTCGGGTCTGCGCGCCGCAGTTGTAATGCTGCAAGATTCTCCCGGTGATCAGCACCAGCGGATAGGTTTCGCTCGGGGTCTCCCCCGGAGGCAGGTACTCCACCGCCACGAACTTTGCCTTGCCTTTCGGAAACGACACGTCGTGCATCAACGAGGTGCCTGGATGTTCCTTCGACGGAACGGGCCACTGCAATCCCTCCGGCGCATCCAGTCGATCAAACGATACCCCGGCGAACAGCGGCGCCAGTTGCGCAATCTCGTCCATGATCGCCGAGGGATGGGAATACTGCATGGGATAGCCCATACGCGCGGAGACTTCGCAGACCACCTGCCAATCCGGCAGCACGCCGTCCGGCGGATCAACGGCTTTTCTAATGCGCTGGATGCGGCGTTCGAGATTCGTGAAGGTTCCGTCTTTTTCAAGAAACGAGGCGCCGGGAATGACGAGATGCGCCAGCTTGGCCGTCTCGCTGAGAAACAAATCCTGCACGATGAGGAAATCGAGGTTCTTCAGCGCCGCATGGACTTTTTTCAGATTCGGATCGGTCTGGGCCACGTCATACCCGATGATCCACAGACTCTTGAGCGTTCCTGCCAACGCTGCATCCCACATGTCCGGTGTCTTCATCCCCCGCGTCGTCGGCAAGGGCCGTCCCGTGATCGCCAAATGCGCAGCCGCCAGTTCGGGGCTGTCGAACGGTTGATAACCGGCGAAATACGTCGGCAGCGATCCGACATCGCAG
>DAONAB010000086.1:0-10376 GCA_035400805.1 Nitrospira sp.
TACCTCAGGAAGGACGGAGGTATTGTCTGGGCTCAGGTTGGTGTGTCCGTCATACGCGACGAGGACGGCACGCCGTTGTATACCCTGGCGATGGTCCAGGACATCACCGAACGGAAGCGGGCGCAAGAAGCGCTTCAACTGGCCAAATACACGGTGGACAGTGCGACGGAGGCCATTTATTGGGTCGGAGCCAACGCGGAATTGCTGGATGTGAACGACTCTGCTTGTGCCATGCTGGGCTACTCCAAGGAAGAATTTCGCCGGATGAAAGTTTCCGACATCAATCCGTACTTCCAGGCTGATGCGTGGCACACCTTTTGGGCGGAGACCAGGGAACGGGGCAGAGTCTCACTTGAGAGTTGTCATCGCGCCAAGGACGGCCGTCTGATTCCGATTGATGTCAACGTGAACTTTATCCGCTACAACGGCGCCGAGTGCCATTTCGCCTTCGTGCGGGATATCACGGAACGTAAATTGGCTGAGAGCGCGCTGCGGGCCAGCGAGGAGCGGTTTCACTTTGCCATCGAGGCGACCAACGACGGGATGTGGGACTGGGATATGCGGACGGGGGTGGTGTACTACAGCCCGCAGTGGGTTCGTCTACTGGGATACCCGCCCGAGGAAGTCGCTCCGTCCACAGCCTTCTTTTTCGGTCTTGTGCATCCGGAGGATGTGGCTCGAGTGACGGACGTGCTGCAAGCACACGTGGATGGCCGTATTCCGGTGAAGGAAGTCGAGGTTCGGCTGCGACAAAAATCGGGCGACTACCGATGGTATCTTGACCGCGGAAAAGTCGTCGCCAGAGCGCAGGATGGACTCGCCTTGCGCATGGTCGGGACGATCACCGATATCACCGAACGTAAACAGGCAGATCGGGAACGGGCTGAAGCGCTCAGTAACCTTCAGACAATCATGGAGACCGTCCCTGACGTGATTTTTGCGTTGGATCTGGAGGGACGGGTGGCCAAATGGAACCTGCGACTGGAAACGGTGACGGGCTATACGCGGGAGGAACTCCAGGGCAAGCCGGCGATGGACATGGTACCTGTTGAAGAAGCGGAGCAAACGGCCGCCGCCATCCGGGAAGCCTACGAACGGGGCTATGCGGAGCTGGAAGGCCATCTGTTGGCGAAAGACGGCCGGACGATGCTCTACCATTGGACCGGCGCGCCCTATTGCGATTTGCAGGGTCGGGTCATCGGTGTCACCGGCGTGGGGCGGGACATCACCGAGCGCAAGAAGGTTGAGCAGATGCTCGCGTCGGAAACACGCGTGTTGGAGATGATGGGATCGGATGCGCCATTGTCGGCGGTGCTGGAAGAAATTTGCCGGATGATTGAGGGAGTGTCTAACGGCGTGCTCTGCGCGGTGATGTTGCTTGATGACGAGGGCGCCCACTTGCGCCGGGGCGCCGGGCCCAGTCTTCCGGAGACGTATCTGCACGCTATCGATGGGATGGCCATCGGTCCGTCTTGCGGCTCGTGCGGAACAGCGGCGTTTCTTGGGCGACAGGTGATCGTCGAGGATATCGCCACCGATCCGTTCTGGGCCGACTTCCGCGATCTCGCGCTGACGCACCACCTGCGGGCCTGCTGGTCAACCCCGATTATCTCGGCAGCCGGAAAAGTTCTGGGTACATTCTCGCTCTACGCATCCACGCCGCGGCACCCGCTCGATGAATGGCCCATCGTCGCGCGTGCATCACATCTGGCCTGCCTCGCCATCGAACGGAAGCGGACGGAGAGCGCGCTGCGCCTCACGCAGTTCTCGATTCAACAGGCGGTGGACGGGGTTTTCTGGGTCAGTGCCGAGGCGCGTATTCTGGATGTCAACGAAGCGGCCTGCGCCATGTTGGGGTATACCCGAGAGGAGCTCTTATCCAAGACGGTCCACGACATCGATACGAGTTTTGCACGTGAGAACTGGCAGGCCCGTTGGGAGGAGTTAAAAGTCAGAAAGTCCTTCTCCTATGAATCCCGGTATCAAAAAAAAGACGGCACCGTGATCCAGACCGACACGACGATCAATTTTCTCGTGCACGAGGGCCGGGAATACTATTGCGCGTTCATGCGGGATATCACCGACCGGAAGCGGGCGGAGGCGCAGTTGCACTTGACGCAATTCGCCATGGAACGGGCGGCGGACATGGTGTTTTGGGTGGACGAGGCGGCGCGCCTGTTGCTCGTGAATGCGGCGGCGTGCGAACGGACGGGTTACACCGAAGACGAATTGCTGCGAATGGCCGTGTCTGATATCGATCCCCACTATCAGATGGACGCGTGGGCCCGCCACTGGCAGCAGCTTCGAGAGACCGGCCGGCAACGCCTGGAAACGCAGCACCGTTCCAAATCGGGAGAAGTGTACCCCGTGGAGGTCGTGGCGAACTTCGTGGTGTTCGAAGGGCGGGAGTATAACTTTGCCACGGTTCGGGACATGTCGGAGCGAAAGCGCACGGAGCTTCGGCTCCGATTCAGTGAGGAACGATTTCGTCTCGTGGCTCAGGCCACCAACGATGTCTTATGGGACTGGGATCTCGTGACGAACGATCATTGGTGGAGTCCCAATGCCTGCGAAAAGTTCGGCTACGATCCCGAACGCGAGCCAAGTATCGACGCCTGGACGAAGCGGTTACACCCCGAAGATACAGCGTCGATTCTGGCTATGGTGCAACAGGCCATTCAGTCGGATGTGCAGACACTCGCTGCAGAGTATCGCTTCCAGCTCGGGGACGGGACGTACGGTCATTTTCTGGATCGGGCCCATATCGTGAGGAACGAGGAGGGCACCGCGATTCGATTGATCGGAGCCATGATCGATGTCACGGGTCCCAAACGTGCGTATGCGTCGCTGGAAGAAGCCTATCGGCGTTTTCAGGCCATGTCGCAGGAATTGCAGATGGTCGAATCCAACGAACGTCGCCGTCTCTCGCGGGAGTTGCATGACGAACTGGGGCAGTTGCTGACCTCGCTCAAGTTCGATCTGGCGTCCGTGAAACGGAGCGTGGCGGCGCGTCCGAAAGCCTTGGGCCCTCGAAGTCAGGAGCGATTGGCCCGTGCGTTGGAAACGACGGATCTGCTGTTTGTCCGCCTCCGCCAGATCGTTCGAGCCCTTCGGCCGCCTGTTTTGGAAGAGTTAGGATTAAAAGCCGCGTTAGAGGCCCTGATCGCAGACGTGCAGGCGCGTACCGGGCTGGGTTGCGCGCTGGTGTTCGAGCAGGGCGAGCGTCGACCTTCGCGCTTCCCCACGCTGGAAACGGCGTTTTACCGCATTGTTCAGGAATTGCTGACCAATGTGATTCGCCATGCGCGCGCGACGCACGTCGACATCGCCATCACGAGCGGCCAGCAGGACTGGCGCATGACGGTGAAGGATGACGGCATCGGTTTCGATGTGGCAGGACTGGCTCCGACCGGAGGCTTCGGGTTGCGAGGGATACGAGAACGGGTCGAAATACTCGGCGGGCAGGTCGAGATCCTGTCCAGTTCTGAAACGGGAACCTGGGTGCAGGTGGTGATTCCGGTGAGTTCGGAACCGGAGCCTGCGCGTGTCACAGCTCATGAAGCGACGGCAGCACGTCGACGGCGGAGGAAAGCAGTTGATGAATAAATGTCGGTGTCTGATTGCCGATGACCATCCGGTCGTACGCAGAGGCGTGCGCGATTTACTGGAGGATGAGCAGCTCTGTTCAGAAATTCTGGAGGCCGAAACCGGAGAGGAGGCGCTCGACGCCGTGCGCCGTCAGCCCTGGGATCTGCTGATTCTCGACATTGCTCTGCCCGACAAGCACGGGCTGGATGTCTTGAAAGAGGCCAAGTTGCTGCAACCCCGGTTGCCTGTCCTGATGTTGAGCCTCTATCCGGAAAAAGAATTCGCGATGCGGGCGATTAGGGCCGGGGCCTCCGGCTATCTCACCAAGCAGAGCGCGCCTTCTGAGTTGCTGGCGGCAGTCAACCGCGTGTTGCAAGGCGGCCGGTACATCACCACCGCCCTTGCCGAACAGCTCGCACAGGCCCTTGAAACCGGCACGGAAGGGGAACTCCATGCGCGGCTCTCGGATCGTGAGCTGCAAGTCCTTCGTTTGTTAGGCCAGGGAAAGTCGGTCTCGATGATCGGCGAAGAACTCTGCCTCAGCGTGAAAACGATTAGCACCTACCGTGCGAGAATTCTGGAAAAGCTGTCGTGCGAAAGCACCGGCGAACTGATCCGCTATGCCATCGAGGCCCGATTGATTGACTAGGTCGGCCTTCCTCTTTCCCTTCCGATCGTAAAGTGCCTGCTCGGATCGCGTCAGTCGAATACTGACGTGTAAATCCACCTCCTGCCTATATTCCTACACCCTCAATCTGCCGAAACTAGTACCACGATACGGTTTTAGTTGGGTGGCGATGGAGGGTACATGGAGCAGCAGTCTTTCTGTCGCATTGTATTGATCGATGATAGTCGGATGGTGCGTCTCGGGATTCGGGAACAGCTTCTCACGACGAAGGATTTGCGCGTGCTGGGAGAGGCGATGTCGGCTGCGGAAGGGATGGAGTTGGTGGAGCAGGTGAATCCCGATCTGGTGTTATTGGACAGCCGGTTGCCGGATGTGTCCGGCGTGGAAGCCTGCCGGAAGATGGTCGCTCGCGACCCTGCCCGACGGGTGCTCATGCTGAGCATTCAGGACGATCCGGCGGTTATTCATGAGGCCATTGCCGCAGGGGCAGGAGGATATCTGCTCAAGGGCGCGCCGGTGGATACGTGGCTGGATGCGATTCGTCGAGTGGCGTCCGGTGATGGCCTGTATCAACCGCATTTGCTCGATACGGTGCTGAGAGAAGTGCACGGCATGGGGAATGGCCTCTCGTCGAAGTCTCTGGCCGCCCTTTCTCCGCAGGAATACCGGTTGTTGCCTCTGGTCGCTGAAGGCAAAACGAATAAGGAAATCGCATCCGCCCTCGCCCTCTCCGATAAAACCGTCAAGAACTACCTGGCGAATATTTTTTCCAAACTGGGAATTACCAGGCGGACGCAGGCGGCGACACTCTATGCCAGGGCGCTGCCAAGCCGCTCCATGTCTTCGGGCCACTATGTCTGACCGTCAGGAGGGGCTTGTCATGCCATTGATTTTGATCGCGGATGACAACCAACAAATTTGCGGGTGGCTACGGACCCTCTTGGAGGCGGAAGGGTATCGTGTGATTGAAGCCGCAGACGGCCGGGAGGCAATGGCGACCATTGAGCGTGAGACTCCCGATCTGATGATTCTGGATATGTATTTGCCGGTGCAGGATGGTCTCGAAACAATCTTGATGCTCAACCACGCGCAATCGCCTGTGAAAATTCTGGGTATTTCCGGGCAGCCCCTCCAAGGGTACGATATTCTCAAGATTGCCAAGGCGTTCGGTGCACATGGGGTGCTGGAGAAACCGTTCAGTCGCGAGTTGTTATTGCAGCAAGTTCAGCAGCTGCTCTGCCCGGCGCAACAGCCCTCCGTCTGACCGGTCCGGCTGCCCTCCCTCGTCCTACGAAAGCTCGCGAATCATCTGAAAGCGCATGGGGTCCGAACGATCCCGCGTAAATCCCAATTGTTCATAAAACCGGAGCCATCCGACATTGCGTATGGATGTGCCGGCCCAGGACGCATTGTCCGGGCCTAAATCGACGATCAGTTTGTGTCCAGGATAGGCGGTGCGTAGTTGCGCGATGGCCTCACCGAACAAGCTGTGTCCCAGACCTAATCCCCGGTAGGCGGGCCTCACCCAGCCGTACAAGGCGAGCCGGTGTCCGGTCACGGAAAGCCTCGTCACGGCGACGACGGCCAGAATTTCACCAGCGCCAACGGGTCCGGCCTGGGAGTCGATGGCCGGCAACCGCATCTGCCAGGCCGCCAGTCGTGGTGGTGCGCCATCAGTGCCCTCCTCCAACGGTAGCGGCCGCTTCAGGGCCTGCATGAACGTCTTCGCATAGTCGGGCACCGACCCCCATTCGATCAACAATTCCCGGAACAAGGAGGTGAGGTCACCGGCCTGCTCCAAGGGTTGCAGCACGGCGACCTGATCAATTGAGAGATTGAAGTGCTGGCCCGCAAAACGAACGAAGGGTTGGCTGTACATGCTGCACACGGTGGGCCAGAACATCCGGAATGTGGCCGAAGACGTCCAGCGCCGGAACAGGTTCATCCATCCGCGATTGAGCGCATGGCCGTGAAATTCTTCCAGCTTCACCGCGAGATAGACCTGCTCCATGAGTTGGATCTGCAGGTTGCAGGTGTGTAGCGCGGCCCGGGGATTGAGGGCGACGCTGCCGGGATCCAGGCCGAAGACGGAACAGAGCTCCGGATAGATTTCCAGGTCGTAACGCAGCAGTTCCGGATCGTCCCGCAACAGTCGCTCAAGGTCTTTCAGGTCGTCCGTTTCGCCGAGGAAAGACTCCTGCATGCCTGCCGGAGTCGTCACCCAGTGCGACCGCAGCGCATGACAGAGCCGTGAAAAATCCTGCTCGGTGCGATGCAGCGCCGGACGCAAGACTTCTTGAGCCACATGTTCCCCCAGACGACGATAGGATTCGAATTGGGCTTCGTCGAAAAATTGGTCGGAGGTCGGTTCGTGGGGGAATGCGGAATGGCGGGCCGCATAGTCTTGGACGTCGGAGGGCTCATTGCCGGTCAGCGACGGCTTCAGATAGATCAATGTGCCGACCGTGGCGTTATCATCGACTTTATCGTAGCGGATCGTGCCGATGGCATGGTGGCGGCTGCTCGTCTTGGCGCCCTCCGCCCGTTTGATCTGGTCCAGGTTCAGGTCAATGTCGATCCCGAGGTCGATCCGGATCTTGCGGATGGCGTTGCCCAGGTCCTCGAAGGTCAGGCGAGGATCGCATCCGGCGTCCACCACGAGAATGCAATGGCAGCGGCGCAGCACCATTTCATAGAGCCCCAGATTCTCGAAGTGTCCGCCGTCCGAAAGATAGACGTACGGATGGCAGGCATCGGTCAGACCAAAGGCCTCGGCCATCAGCGGTCTAATCGATAGCGTCGGTGAAGCTTGCCGGTAGGTGTCTGCTCCCGCAGGCCCCGGATTGCCGAGCCACCAGCCGAGGCGAACATTGAAGAGCGCCAGGAGGAAGGTTACTGCCGAGGATGAATGGTAGCCCATATTCGGGCTGGCGGCGGCGCCCGAGATGGCCAGTGCCGTGCCGAGAGACAGCGGTTGGCCAAGGAACCGGTTGGCACCGTATTCCTCTGAGCGTCGATACCCCAGGTTCCAACTGCCGCTGTGGAGGGCGCTGATCGTGAACGATTGGGCCTTGCGTTGTTGCCAGGCCAGGTTGTCCCCTTTGACCAGATTCAGCGCGATATTAATGAGATGCAACGGCCGGGGAGACTGCTCGTGAAGTTTGTGCACGAACAGATCGATGAACCACGTGGAAGCCTCGCGACCGGCGGCCGTGTCCGGCAACTGCAAGGCGGTAAGTTTCGCGCTGCAAGCCGGGCCGAGTTGGAGTTGGTGTGCGGCCTCGCTCAGCCGCCTGCGTGCCTGAGTTTGTCGCAGATCCTGCGGGAGTTGTGCACGCAAGGCTGCTTGGTCCTCTCCCGTCGGGCTCGGCAACTGGAAATACTTGACCAGAGCCAGCATGGTCGGCTGTTTCAGTTCCTGCGCATAGACCCACCGAGCGACGCGAACATCGTCAAAGCGCAGGTCGCTCATGGACGGATTGTCCAGATTGTCGAACCCTGTGAACGGGTTGAAGCTCTGTTCTCGTTCAGATTGCCGACGTGAAGCCCCGAGATACGCGCGAATGAGGCGATTGCGATACATCGCATGGAGCGAAAATCTGTTGATGTTGATGACGACCGACATGAGCAGACCGAAACACGCGACGGTCAGGGAGAATAGCCCCAATATCCACCAGGGCGTATGGTGCAGGACCTGATCGTGGCCCCAGGGGTCCTCCGGAACCCCGATCCCGGTCGGCAGGGGCTGTTCGAGATTGCTGAGATGATGATCGAGCCAGTGGCTAAAGAGATCCATCTGCCAGCTGCTTCCCAGAGCGAGGGCGATCAGCACGCAGAGCGTGAAGATCGGCGCGGCCGCTTGGACGGCAAGATCGGCAAGAATGGTAGTCCGGGATCGTTCTTCCTGTTGCTGGGCCGTCGTGCGCGAGCCGAATCCGAGCACCAGGGTGAGCAGGCCAGAGAGGCCACCGACCGAGGCCGCGACTTGCGGAGTCATCCAGCGGATGGCCCCCGGCCCGAAAATAACGATTCCCGAGAGTCCGATCCACGCGACCATGGCGATCAGGACCCATGATCCCGTGCGTCCCCACCACTCGCGGTCCTGTTCCTCGGTGAACCGGCTGGCGAGGCCGATAAAAATGGTGGCGGTGAGCAGAAAAATAGCGAGCGCGCCAGGAACGGCGAACGTCGCGAAGAGTTCGGCAAATTGAGTGACCGGGAGGTCGTCCGGCAGCTTGGCCAGCGCGCTTCGAAGAAACCACCCGCCCAGCGCGCCCGTTCCTGCCACGGCGAGGCTTTCCCAAAAGAGCCAGGGGGTGAATGCCTGAAATCGCCGAAGCGCGACAGCGGAAAAGAGCCAGCTGGTTGTATGAATGATTGCCCCGCCAAAGACCGCATGCGCCAGCGTGAATGCCTCGGGTTTGCCGCCGCTGTTCCGGAACAAGGCCCACGCGGTCGTGAGCAGGAGGACGGAGGCGAGCAGAGGGCCGAGACAGGCGCGCAGGAACCATGCTTGGGTCTCCAAGCGCAACAAGGGGCCACGGCGGTACTCGCGGAGGGTGGGACGGCAGAGGTGCAAGTAGATCAGCGCCATGACGGCGAGCCCGAGGCCGGTGACCAAGCAGGCCTTGCCGGCCCACCAGGGGATTGTGTCAGTCGTGAGTTGGCTCAAGACGACGATCAACCGCGGCGCGAGCAGCGGGATCATGAGGAGCGGCAGCAGGACCATCCAATTCAAGTGGAGGTTGCGCAAATAGATGCCGAGTAAGGTCCACGAGTCGGCGGAGAAAAATCCTAAATGCGGGCTCAAATAATTACTGTAGTTCCGGAGCCAGCGGACCGGTTGTGCCGCCTCCTCCTGGCCGGCTTTCGGCGACTTGCCCAGGTCCTCGATAACGCCCGTCAGGCCGCGTGGATGGCGATGGATCCAGGCGGTGAGCCAGCTGCCGATATAGCCTCCGCCGGACACGGTAGACAGGTAATCGAACTTATCCAGTAGTTGCAGGCGCGACAGGGATTGCAGGACGCCCAGGCTGAAGGTTGCGCTTCGAATGCCGCCACCCGACAGACACAGCCCTGCGCGCTTCGGATGGCAGGCATGAATGTGGCGGTTGAGTTCGTCGAGGTACCGTTTCTCCGACCCCTCGGCGGGATTGGCCCGTTCGAGGACCTTGAGGGGATGATCTTCAGGGAAAGGGCCGTGAAGCAGTTCCGTTTCCTCTCCCAGAATGTTGGCGAGTGTCAGATGGATATCTTTCTGCGGAGCGGGTTTAGTCATCAGGACTCCATGGAGATGATCCTAGGGCATGGACGATCGGCCGTCAGATGGCGGCGCTGGTCCTTTTAGGCTAAGGAAAGGCACAACGCATGCCCCGGGGAGAAGGGGAGTGTGGTTAGTCGAGGAGCACAGCGCAGCGCCGCCCATGGCGAGAGAGTACTGAACAAGATGGGTGGTGAGACGTGACGGCGTATGTGAGCGCTTATCGGAATAGATACCACCCGTATCTCAATCGATACGACGGAACGGGATCCGGTCCTGGATTTTCCCGAGATGCCGTTAGTGTTTCCGGTCCCGCTGCATCAGCTTGTCGGTATAGGCCAGGAAGATGGCCGAACCAAGGAAGGTCATGTGAATAAAGATCTTCCACTTAATGTGTTCAGGGTTTTCGTTGGTCACATCCACAAAGGCCTTGAGGAGGTGAATGCTGGAAATTCCGACCAACGACGCTGCCAGCTTGATTTTGATGGTGCCGGGGTCCACATGGGTAAGCCACTCCGGGCGGTCAGGATGGGTGTCCAGATCAAGCTTGCTGACGAAGGTCGCGTAGCCGCCGATGATGACCATGGTCAAGAGGTTGGCGACCATGGTGACGTCGATCAGTGACAGCACACCCAGCATGAACAGGGTTTCGCTCTCCTCGCGGAAATGGACGATCATGTGCCAGAGTTCCGTCAGGAACTTGGCGGCATAGAGGAGTTCGGCGACGATCAGTCCGCCATAGAGCGGCGCTTGAATCCATCGGCTGCCGAAGATCAGGATTTCGAAGAGCTGCTCGACGCGATGGGCGGCGGTTGACGGTGCGGACGGCGTCTGGGGTGGAGACGGATGACTCACGCGTGTACGTACCCTCCTTGTTGAGGGCGTATCCTAGTGGGCGCG
>DAONAB010000087.1:0-10338 GCA_035400805.1 Nitrospira sp.
GGTCCGCCGCCAATCCCACCGTCGCTTGCAACATGAGCATGAGCACCATGGCAACATACGACATCCGTCCCATCGCTTTCCTCATGACGATTCCTCTCTCCGCTTCACGCTTCACGAGATACGCTTCACGAACGACGCGCCTCATCGAGCCACCTCCCCAACGGCCGCCAGCTTTTTGTCCGGCGCCTTTTTCACCAAGACCCCCACCGTCCGGTTCGGCTTGGTCAAATATTGGGAGGCCACCCGCTGCACATCAGCCGGCGTCACCGCGGCAATCCGGGCGCGCGCGTTCACAACATACCGCCAGGTGCCGGCCACGGTTTGATAAAACGCCAGCTGTGAGGCCAGGCCGCTGTTGGAGCGCAGCGATCGCACGAGATCCGCATCCAGTCCATTGAGGACCCGCTCGAACTCCTTTGTCGAAATCGGCTCCGTCTTCAATCGTTCGAGTTCTTCGTAAATCGCCGATTCCACTTCCGCCGTCGTATGGGGCGCCAACGGGGTCGCCGCAATGACGAACAAATTCGGCGCTCGAACACCCGGGTAGTTGGTATCCGACAGGACGGACGCGGCAAGCCGCTTATCCCGCACCAGCGTGCTGTACAAACGCGAGGTCACGCCTTCGGTCAGCACTTCGTCGATCACGTCGAACACAAAATCGTCCGGATGGCCGATGGTGGGCTTGTGGTAGCCGATCGCCAGCGCCGGCTCCGCATCAAATTCGATTTCGACCCGGCGCTCCCCGCGCTGCGGCGGCTCTTCGGTCACCAAGGCCGGAATGGGAGGCGCGGCCGGAATCTTGCCGAAGGTCTGCTCGATCAGCGCAATGACTTCTTTCGGTTGGATATCGCCGACAATCGCGACGGTCGCGTTGTTCGGGCCGTAGTAGGTCTTGAAGAACGCTTCCGTCGCAGCCGGTGTGAGGGCCAGAATATCCGAGCCCCAGCCGATCGTGGGCACCCCATACTGATGCGCCTGGAAGGCCGTGGAGGTAAAGGTTTCATACAGCAGGCCATTGGGACTGTCGTCCGTCCGGAGGCGCCGCTCCTCCATGACCACGCCCCGTTCTTTATAGAACTCGCGCAACACGGGATGCGCCATGCGGTCGGACTCCAGCGCCGCCCACAAGGGCAGGCGGTTGGCAGGCAGGCTGATCACATAGCGGGTGATGTCCTTGCCGGTCGAGGCGTTGAGGCCGACTCCACCATGGCGTTGATAGAGCAGCGCCATTTCATTGCCCACCACGAACTCGCCCGCCTTGTCCTGTAACTCCTTGAACCGCCGCTGCAGCTGTTGCACCTCCTGCGACGCAACATGCGGCTTGCCTTCCATCTGTGCGCGAGCGGCTTCGTCGCGCTCGCGGTGGTCCAGCTCGTTCCCGACCAGGGTGAGTTCATCCAGCACGGCCTGTTCCCGCGCGTAATCTCGCGTGCCCACGGTCCGCGTACCTTTAAACGCCATATGTTCGTAGAGGTGGGCCAAGCCGGTCAGTCCGACCTGCTCATTGACGCCGCCGACCCCGAAGGTCATGTTGATGCTGACGATCGGCGCCTGATGCCGTTCGACCATCAACACCGTCATCCCGTTGGCCAGTTTGTGCTCGATGACCCGGTCGGCCAGGCTCGGAGACTCCGCATACCCGGGAACCGTCGCCGCGAGCATGCCGGAGAGGATCACCAACCCTATTGTGCGCACTCGTGTGATGCTGATCATATAAAGAGCTCCATCAGTTCCTCCGGTCGTTCAATAAACCAATCCGGCTGGCACGCCGCCATCTTCTGACGATTCCCCATGCCATATCCCACTGCACAGACCCGAATGCCCGCATTGTGTCCGCCGTTGATATCATTGGTACTGTCGCCGATAAGCACCGTGCGATCTTTCTGCACGCCGAGTTGTTCCATCACATGCACCAACATGCCCGGCTCCGGTTTCAGGCCGAACCCGTTGTCGCCGCCCACCACATACGCAAAGTGGTGATGACCGAGTCCTTTGAGAATCACATTGGTATATTCGATCGCTTTGTTGGTCGCCACGGCCTTGGGCTTGGCGGCGTAATGCGCGAGGACCTGGTCGATTCCCGGATAGAACGACGTGCGATCCAGGCAATGTTCAAGGTAATGACCGCGAAAGACGCGCAGCGCCTGGTCGAACAGATCCTGATTGCCCTCCCCGACCGCCAGCCGCAGTAATTTCTTCACGCCGTCGCCGACGAATCCGAAAATTTCCTCCTGCGACCGCTCCGGCACACCCAGATCGCGCAACGTCAAATTGACGCTGTCGGCGATATCCCACTTGGATTCGATAAGCGTGCCGTCCAGGTCGAAGATAAGCAAATCGATCTCAGACTTTTTGGTCATTCTTTTGCCTTTCGCAATTCTGCCTGTAAGGCCGCCAGCGACGCCTGCCGCGGTCCGTCTTTTTCGTCCAGCATGGCCTGTCGCACCACATTCAGCATGCGTTTCTGCCCGACGTGCGGCGGCAGGATCGGCTCGATGATTTTCCACCGCCCGTTCATCGCCTTGAGCCGGACACGCGCCTGCTCCGTGCCGGGCTCCGGCACGAACCCGGCGGTATCCAGGTACATGACGCCCAACACACGAAATTCCACGGGCACTACCACCTCCAACCGATTCACAATCTCCCATTGGCGAAAATCGTCCGGTACCGTGAAGCCGGTAATGACGATAACCTTCCCCCAGGCGGGCTCTTCCTTCCAGTCGACATACCCGGCCACCGACTCAAATGAACTCGCATCGAGCCGGACGCCTTTGTTGTCGAGGGTAAAATACTTCTCCACCACCTTGGCCGGTGAATGCGAGACCGCATTGGTTTGCGTAAGCCCTGGGGTACCCCAGGCCGTCAGCCCGACGACTCCCGCCAGGACACCGATGAGTGCCGCACGCAGACATATCATACCGCTAGCTGACCTCGTGCAGTTTCATGAGATTCGTCCCGCCCGGCTGCCCGATTCTGGTCCCGGAGAGGATCACGATGCGTTGTCCTGTCGTGGCGAGACCTTCCACCTTCAGCCGTCGCTCTGCCTCACTGACGCGCTCATCGGTCGCCGGAATCTGCGGCATGGTATGCGGCATGACACCCCAATAGAGAGCCATCCGCCGACGGATCGGCTCAAACGGAGTAAACCCGATGATCGGCGCAGCGGGACGTTGCTTCGAGACCAGGCGCGCCGTGGTTCCCCGCTCGCTGAAGGCGACAATGGCATGGGCACCGGTCGCGGCCGCCGCCGAGGATGCCGACAAACAGATCGCTTCTTCAAACATCAGACGCCGGTTGTCCGGCGAGGCCCTCCGCACAAAGCCCGGCCCGGTTTCCACTTCCGCCGCCCGCACGATCCGATCCATCACCTGCACCACTTCCACCGGATAGTGGCCGACGGCCGTTTCGGCCGATAACATCACCGCGTCGGTGCCATCGAAGACCGCATTCGCCACGTCAGATGCTTCCGCCCTGGTCGGCCGTAGGTGTTGCGTCATCGACTCCAACATCTGGGTGGCGGTGATGACCAGGCGCCGATGGCGATTCGCAGTCGCAATAATGCGCTTCTGCAAGACGGGCACCGCTTCCGGCCCCAGCTCCACGCCCAAATCTCCGCGCGCCACCATCACCCCGTCCGCCTGCGCGAGAATGGCCTCTAAATCCGTGACCGCTTCCTGTCGTTCAATTTTGGCGATGACCGGTACATCTCCGCCACAGTCGGCGATCAATTGCTTGGCGGCGAGCACATCTTCCGCTCCGCGCACGAACGACAGCGCGATATAATCGACCCCCTGCGCCACGCCGAATCGCACATCCTCACGGTCCTTGTCCGTCAAGGTCGGCGCGCTGACGACCGTGCCAGGTAGGTTCATGCCCTTATGGGATGTGACACGCCCGCCGGCCACCACCGTGCATTCCACCGTGCCATCCACGATACGGTCGGCGGTCAATTCCACTAAGCCGTCATCAATCAGTATTTTAGCCCCGGGCCGTATGTCTCTCGTCAGTGCCTGGTAGGTCACGGGAATTTCTTGTACCCTATCGGCGGGCAGTACGGTCCTGGCGCCGAGCTGTCCACCGGATCGCAGGCTCATCGTCCGTAATCGCACGTGTTGACCGGCGCGGAGTTCCACTGTTCCGTCGATCTCTCCGACGCGAATGCGCGGCCCCTGCAAGTCTTGAATGATCGCCACGGCCACACCCTGGCGGTCAGCGGCCTCGCGAATGACTTTGATGGCCTGACCATGGGACGCATGGGTGCCGTGAGAAAAGTTCAGCCGCGCCGCATTCATGCCACTCTGGATGAGTTGGTCAAGCACACTCGCGCCATCGCTCGCGGGACCGATGGTGCAGACAATTTTCGCTTTGCGCATGCTGCTGGTCTTCTGTCTTGACAAGATCGGCCCGGCACACCATCTTGTACGTACGCGGTGAGGCTCGACGCATCCCTGATGCGGTCGACAACGGGTCATTCTAACAAACCCGTCCGCATGCCGCAAAAGAACATCTGCATGCGTTCGGAGATGCTGGCGCCCGGACACATGAACACATTCTGACGAATCCACACACCACGAGGCGATTCATGAGCGCATCGGACAAGCAGTCAACCGAGCAGTTGGACTTTGTCACGATGGAGGGCTTGCTGGCCTATGGAGAAGCCCTCGCACAGCGTTCCTCGAGCGGCAGGTACGTGTTACCCCCTCCGCCCCCGCCTTCGTCCGACCGGGTGTCGCACGCGCAGGCGGCGGCGGACGGGATGAGAGCGTTCATTCAGCAGGCACAAAAGGGGCTGCCCAGCGCCGAAGCCTATCGCGCCGCCCGTCAGGAACTGCTCACGAAGGCCTGCGGAAATGATCCCCTGGTGTTTTTTGCCGCATGGAACCTGCTGCTCGCCCGCGGGGAACTTGCGCCCTTGTATCGGGCACCGATCGGCGCGACCCAAAAACCTGCTCATCGCCGTCCGGTGGCTATCGTGCCACGGACGCAATTGACTCCGCAGCTCGCCGAGGGTCGGATCGTACTGGATCTCGGTGATGATCGTTTCTGGTTGCTTCCTCGTGACCTCGGTGACCGGACATTGTTTCTCACCATGCGGCACGGCGTCTCCGAAGTCGAAAGCAAGACCCATCGTGTAGGCCGGCGGCTGGCCAATGTGTTGGATACCGAACGCGGCGTGCCACGAGCGGAAGCCGTCGGCGCCGCGCTGGCTCGCATGGTCGGGGTGGTCGGCCAGCAATTGGGATATCTGCACTTGCGCAACTATCTCGATCCGCGCACGTTTCTGCACCTCATCAGTCACAGTCCGAACACCGAGCAACTCTGCCGGCGCATCGCGAAGGCCTTGCTGCCCGACGGTGCCGATGCGGTGCATCCCCACGTCGAACCGACGTTGGAGTCGCAGGATTTCGGCTGGGTCACTGGCATGGAGAAACAAGCAGAGCTCGACGCGGCGGCTCAGGCCTTCGGTGTCGATGCCAAAACCGCCAAACGGCTCATTAAGCACCCGTTTTACAGCTATCCCGGAGGGCATTCATTTTTCGATCTTTATGTCGATGTCATCGACGGGCTGCACCGACTGGGCCGAGCCCATCCCGGCGAAGTGTTGTGTCTCTATACTCACAGCTCGACCCTGCGCGCGCTGCGTATCTATCTCGACCCGCGCCCCTTCCGCGAAGCTTTTTCGGAATTCGGCGAATACAAGGAAGGGCAGGACAACGTCGTGCTCCTGACGTTGGAGAACGGCAAACTCTCCGGCTACTCCACCGCCGTGGGGCTCATCGAAAGCGACCGGGTCGCACGGGAGGCCTGGGTCACGGTGGAACGCGAACGCAGTCAGCGCGTGACGCTCAAGCCCGGGCGCATCAAGCGACTGATCGCTTTGGTATCGGGCGGAGATTTCGGCGGCGGAGGGGCAGCCTTGAAAGAGTTGCGCGTCACCGGCAATCGCTTCGGCCTGGAGGTGTTTTTCGTCCGGCATGGGTTCCTTGGCTTGGCCAACAATTGGATCGATACCGTCACCGAAGAAGATACGCGCGGCATGAGCAGTCATGCCAGCAGCCCCATCGGCAGCAGCCGGTTTGAAGATTTCAAGGACGAGCAGGTACAGCGCGCGGCGATGCGTTCCCTGGCGCCCTATCTCGAAGACTCGGCGCTCGTGGTCTTAGGAGGAGACGGCAGCTTGCGCGGCGCGCGGGCGATCCATGAGACCTATGGGGTGCAAGTGGTCGGCATTCCGGGCACCATCGACAACAACATCGCCGGCACCACCTCGCTGGGATTTCATTCCGCGATCGCCCTCGCGAACCAATCCATTGAATCACTGAAAGCGACCAGCGCCGCAATGGGCAGTATCTTTTTCGTCGAAGTCATGGGCGCCGGATCCGGCCACCTGGCCTTGGCTTGCGCCTACCAAGCCAGGGCGGAAGGGATCCTGGTCAATGAGCATCCTGATCCCGACACCTATATCGAAGACATTGTTCTAGGCACATTGCAACGCACGTTGGGCGTGCCGAACAAAAGCCATATCTTCGTCGTGGCGGAGCGGACGCCTCACCGGCATCACCGGGAAGGTGGCGTGCACGGGCTGGTCGATTATGTCGCGCAAACGATTGCCACCTGGCCGCAGCGTCGGGGGACGACAGGCCCCTACTCGCTGGCATCGGCCACGAAGGCCACGATTCTCGGGCATACGCTCAGAGGCGCGCCCCCGACCCCGGAAGACAAAATGATCGCCCAACATCTCGCCTACGAAACGGTGCGCCGGCTCGTTGAACAGCCGGACACCATCGTCGGCTGCATGGTGGCCTATCATGATTCCAACCGGATCGAAACGATTCCGCTTCACGCTGTGTCGCCCAAGCCGTTCGATTGGGAATTGTTTACCCGAATGCACGTCGCGGAGCTGCAACACGACCGCGTGTGATCCTCTGCCGGGCATTGGCCACGTTGACCGCTCCTATGTGACGTGTTAGGGTCGTTCCTGTTGCTGTCACGAGTAGTGAATCACCATGTCTGTCCGGCGCGTCACACAACTTGTTCTTTGGGTCTGCGCGACGTTGCTCTTGCACCTGGGCGTCGCCTTCACGGCTGAGCCAGGCCCTGCACAACTCGACACCCCGGTTCCGCATCTCACTCCAACACCCCACCAAACGCCGCCTGCGGACGACAGCTCCGTGCGCGCCGGTCCAGTCACCAAGCAAGGTGGGGTACGCGACACCATTCCTCCGGTTGCACGCGAAACCCTCAAAGCGATTGAAGCGCGGCATGGAGAACCACTCCCGGGTTACGTCGGGGGCCGCAATTTTCAGAATCGTGAACGCGTACTCCCGCGAGGCCGTTATCGCGAATATGATGTGCATCCGAAGGTGCCGGGGAAAAACCGCGGGGCCGAACGGATCGTCATCAATCAGGCCAGCGGCAAAGCCTATTACACGGCTGATCACTATCGTTCATTTGTTCCGATGAATTGAGGATCCATGTCGATCACCGCGCTTCAATCGATCAAGAAACCCTGGGCCCATCTCCTCGTGCATGCCGAGGGGGAGGCGCTGGATAAACTGTTGTCAGTCCCCGCCCACTTTGTGACTAAAACCGTCTCCGGGAAAAAATGTAAAACCAAAGCCGGGCTTCTGGACGAATTCAGCCGGGTCTTCTCGTTTCCCGACTACTTTGGCCACAACTGGGATGCCCTGGAAGAATGTCTTGCCGACCTCGACTGGATGCCGGCCAAAGGCTACCTCGTCGTCGTCACGGATGCCGACCAGGTGCTGACGAAACCCGACGAGGAGGACGACTTTGAAACCTTCGTCGAAATTCTGAGCGAAGCTGGTGAGGCCTGGAGTCTCAAAGAATCGGACGACGCGACTGGAAACGGCCTCCCGTTCCATGCCGTACTGGCCGTCCAGGAACGGCATAAACGTACTCGCCATAATTGGTTCGCTCCGCCCTTAGCGATGGAGCGGAAGGCGGCAAAATCCACTGGATCAAAGGGATCGAAAACCAGCGGCCGTTAGCCGCGACGATTCCGGTTTATGTAAGGAGGTGCCAATGGGACTGTTCGATCAACTCGGCCAAGCGGCAGCAGGCATGTTGGGGCAGACGGAGGGGAACAATCCATTGATGCAAGCTCTGGTGGGCCTGCTAGGGCAGAACAGCCATGTGGGCGGGCTCAGCGGGCTCATTCAAGCGTTTCAGAAAAATGGCCTGAGCGACATCGTGAATTCCTGGGTCGGCACGGGCAAGAACCTGCCGATCTCCCCGGAGCAGATTCAACAGGGCTTGGGGGGCGACCTTCTCAAGCAATTGGCGGCGCAAGCGGGTCTCAGTACGGAGGCCGCCTGCGGTCAGTTGGCGAGTTTGCTGCCTGGCTTGATCGACAAATTGACCCCTGGCGGCAAGGTGCCGGACTCACAGTTGATTGAACAGGGACTAGCGTTGTTGCGAGGGAAACTCGGGTAGGTCTGCCGCCCGGCTGATTCCGCCCAGCCGGCGTACTGTCACGTCCCGATGACTACGAGAGGAAGAGCAATCGTCCCACCTGTCGCTGCATCCATCGGGTCAGTCCCCAGGACAGGTCGTTCAGGCGTGACAGCAGCCAGACTTTCGGCGTCACGACTTGGTGCACGCTCGCGCTCA
The DNA here is from genome assembly GCA_035400805.1 of Nitrospira sp. Classification (GTDB taxonomy): domain Bacteria; phylum Nitrospirota; class Nitrospiria; order Nitrospirales; family Nitrospiraceae; genus Nitrospira_A. Next base: position 8,635 of record DAONAB010000087.1, read on the forward strand.
GCGAGGTAAAGTGATCCGCACACAGCCCATGCGTCTCACTGAGATCGTCGAGCGGCAACTTTTCTCGGAGAAACGCCGGTTTCCCGTCTCGCACACACCAGGCACACAACACTCTCACTGGGTCACTCCATTCGTTGCAGTTCGACGCACTACCCAGCAGGCGCAAAACCCGCACCAGGGGGCATCGACGAGTGGTTTACTAATTTTTCAGAGGGTTAGAGGCACTAGATCGACGGGATCGGGACATTCCGACCGCCAACCGTGTGGCATTATGGCGACGAATGACATTTTTTGTCTCTTCTGACGGGCAAGGCTCCATGCCCCTCACTCACAACCATGCAGGAGTCATCTCAGACCTTCTGCGAGCCACCACCGGCTCATACCGCGGCGGCGATCCCTCCTCGTAACAGGGAACCAGCGGGTCCCGCTCGATCCCCATTTGCTGAAGATGGCTGGAACAGATTCCATGGGTTTCGCGTCCATCGGCCAGGGGGGCTTTTTCTCTCACCACAGCCGGTCGCCCTTCGCTTTCACACCAGGAGCAGATCACTTTCATCATATTCTCCTACGCAATGACACCCGGTGTACAGCAAGACTTACGCCACCGATTCGTTAAACAAAAAACCATGATTTTTTGTAGAAAATCTGATTGAATCCATCCAGCGCTCCGACTGATGTATCGATTCAGATACCAGGCTGTATCGAATCATCCGCCGGCGCGCATGGAAACGCGGCGCCTCAATTGACCGTTTTGAATTGCCCATGATAGGTTGGCGCCCCCATTCACCCCTCGATGAAAGAGGCCCATGAAAACACAACGTTCGGAACAACTCTTTGCAGAGGCACAGCAGATCATTCCCGGGGGCGTCAACAGTCCGGTGCGCGCCTTTCGCTCAGTAGGCGGACAACCCCGTTTCATCGCCCGCGCGAAGGGCGCGCGCCTGTATGATGTCGACGGAAACAGTTACCTCGACTATGTGCTCTCATGGGGCCCCATGATTCTTGGCCATGCGTCGGCCACCGTGACAAAAGCCATTCAACAGGCCGCCGCTAACGGCACCAGTTATGGCGCGCCGACCGAATTAGAAATCCAACTGGCCACGATGATTCGCGAGGCCCTGCCCTCCATGGAGCAGGTGCGGCTCGTCAGTTCCGGAACCGAAGCCGTCATGAGCGCCCTCCGCGTGGCCCGCGCCTATACCAAACGCGACGGCATTCTCAAATTTGAAGGCTGTTACCACGGCCACAGCGACTACCTGTTGGCCAAGGCCGGTTCCGGCCTGACCACCTTGGGTATCCCCGACTGTCCCGGTGTCCCGGAGGACTTCACCAAACACACGTTGACCGCCCCGTACAACGACCTGGTGACGGCGGAGAAGCTGATCAAGAAACATCACCGGCAGCTGGCTTGCGTGATCGTCGAACCGATTGCCGGAAATATGGGGGTGGTCCCTCCTTCACCGGAATTCCTGGAAGGCCTGCGCAAGCTGACCGATGCCCATGGAATGCTCCTGATTTTCGATGAAGTGATCTCGGGATTCCGCGTCCAATATGGCGGCGCGCAAACGCTGTACGGCATCAAGCCGGATCTGACGATCCTGGGCAAGATCATCGGCGGAGGACTGCCCGTGGGAGCGTACGGCGGGGCGAAGGACATCATGAAGATGATTGCCCCGTCCGGTCCGGTCTATCAGGCAGGCACGT
>DAONAB010000088.1:0-10293 GCA_035400805.1 Nitrospira sp.
GATCCAAGGAGAACGATTTGGCGTGGAACTCCTCGTCATGGACGTCGATGAACGCATCCGTCTCAACCGCTTCCTTGAAGCCAAGCTTCCCCTGGAACTGGAATTCCAGGATGCGTACACAGAACTGACAATTAGGGCGGCGGACTAAAGGAAACACGTCCATGATTCCAATGACTTGCAGCCTCAATTCCATTGAAAATCTGATACCCACAAGGAGGTACTCCATTCAGGTCTACCGAAGAAGCCATCCAGCTTCTAGGCTTACACGTAGGCACTGAACCATGGAGGAACCCACAATGAGCTGTTCTCGCTGTACCGGATGTATGGTCGAAGATTTTCTCCTCGATATGGAAGATTCCTCAGGACCTATGTGGCTCCCTGCCTGGCGTTGCATGAATTGCGGGAATGTGGCCGAGAGCGTACTGGAGCGAAACCGTCAGACACAGGGAACTACCGCTATCGGCAATACTCCCTCCGGCAAAAGCGACGTTCAACTCCCGAGCAGAGAACGCATAGCTGATTTGGCTGCGTAAACGATCCCCAACGACCGGACGCATGGAATACTTAGCATGTCCATTGATGTAGAGCTGGCTCTGGTATTGGGATTGTTTATGATCGGCGCGGTGGTGCTTGCCATCGACAATCTCGTGTACGCGTTGTCCAAGCGCATCCGTCGCTGGGTGCGTAATCGAAAATCCCTCTCTCGAACCCCGACGGCCCTCACCGCGACACAAAAGAAACGATTTTAATAAATGCCAAGGGAAACCTGCACGGCCCTTCGCACATGCGAAGGGCCACAACCAAGGCTTTTCAGCCTCCTGATGCTGCAGGCAACACGACAGACTCACTCTCTGCTGAGCCAGGAAGGAGGAACACATGGCACATTGCGCACCTGACACAACCAACCGCGGGAGCGCGCGGACAAGCTCTGCCACGGGCATACCTCAGTCCCTTCTCTATTTTATTTTGAAGCAATTGGAAACGAGTCGCCCCGACGAGCGACAAGGACCGGACGAACAATGATGGCCAGGGGAAAGATTGTCCTTCGTGACGCCGTAATCGTCTACGCTTCGACATTTGTAGCCGCGTTGGGCACGGCTCTCCTTGGAGCGAACCTGCAGAACAACCCGTCAACGGTGTATCTGGCCAATCTGGCATCTGGGGCACTTGGCTTCACAGTCGCAGGCATATGCAGGACACGCAACCGCACGGAACACCTGGCATGGGTGGCGGCAACAGTCTGGGTGTTCAACTTGCCAAACATTGCGTTCGGCATTCAAACGAGCACATCGTGGATTCGCAGTGGCCTCACCCTGATCCTCATGGCTGCGCTGGGTGGAACGCTGGCCAGGATTCTCACGTTGACGTCCTCATCTCATCGTAGAATCGAGATCAGGCGCCAGCAAGGGCCGGCACATCAGACAGGCTCTCAATAGACCAAACGACACGTGGGATCATTGAATCAAACTCAGGCAGGAGGAATGCTCGACCGCCTAACCCTTTTCGGGCACGGAGGAGACCGGCAAAACGGGCAGTTGCCCTTCAGGCGTCCATCCACCACCCAGCGCCTTATACAGTTGCACAATGGACACCAGATGCAATCGATGTGTTCCCATAAGTGCCAATTCGGCTTCAAACAGATTGCGTTGCGCAATCAAGACATCCAGATAATTTGCTAGCCCGCCCTTATACCGAAGATTAGCCAGACTCAACGCTGACCGTAGGGCTTCAACCTGTTGCAACTGTGCGGCGCGCTGCTCACGCACGGTCCGCACTGCCACCAGGGAATCCTCGACTTCCTTAAACGCCACCAAGACAGACTGCTCGTATTGGGCTACAGCCTGTCTTGCTTGTGCCTCAGCAGCTTTCTGCTGAAAGCCTAAGATTTGCGCATTTAATAACGGACCCGCTAAACCGGGGCCGGCCACCCCGAACGCCGTCTCATTGGCCACCAACCGGGACAGGTGCGGGCTCGCCACACCAAGGATGCCGGTAATACTCAATTTTGGAAACCGGTCGGCCTTCGCCATCCCGATTCTGGCTGTTGCGGCAGCAAGATCTTGCTCGGCCTGCAAAATATCGGGACGCCGTTGAAGCAACTCGGAAGGAAGCCCGGGTGGCACATCCGGGGGCATTACCTGCTCAGTAAGCGAATGCCCTCGCGCGATCCGTCCGGGATTGCGTCCCAGTAAGACACTCAACTGATTTTCCTTTTGTACCTTCTGCCGCTCGAATTCCGCTGCCTTCGCCGCCGCGTTAGCCCGTTCAGCCTCAAACTGATCGGCGTCGAGCTTGGAAATCATGCCCTGCCGCAAGCGAGCCTGGGCAATTCTGACCGATTCCTCCCAAGACTTCAGCGTACGCCGAGCAATATCGAGCTGCATATCGAACTGCAACAGGTCGAAGTAGGCCTCCGCCACGCCGCTGACCAGTTGCAAGACAATGGCACGCCGATTTTCTTCCCGAGCTAAGAGATCGCCGCGCGCGGCTTCATTGGATCGGCGGATACGTCCCCAAATGTCGATCTCCCAGGATAGGTTTCCCTGTAAATAGTAGTTGAAGGGGTTGGGAAATCCGGGGAAAAGAAAGTTACTTTTCCGACCGAAGAGCGGCGCGTTTGCCGTCACGTTCATTTGCGGAGCATAGTCGGTCTTCGCGATGAACAGGCGGGCTTGGAATTCTTCGACCGCTGATGCGGCGCGCTTGAGATCTTTGTTTTCATCCAAAGCCGTTCGAATGAGCTTCTGCAGCTCTTGGTCCTTCAGCAGTTCCCACCAGGGGGTATTGGCAATCGATGCGGCGTCACTACCCGGCTCGGCCATGCGGAAAGCATCCGGGGTCGTCGCATCTGGACGGCTGAAATCAGGGCCGACCGCACAGGCCGCCAACAGAGTCGAGGAAAGCACCAATGCCAGGCTACGCATGCTGATAATCACGCTCCTTTTCAGGTTCATTCGGCCCCTCGGGAAGGTCAGGAGGAAGCTGAGGTTTTCGACCGCGGCTCAGCGAGCGAATCAGAACAAAAAATAACGGCACGAAGAAAATGGCCAAAAATGTGGCGGCCAACATGCCACCGAACACGCCCGTCCCAATCGAGTTTCGGCTGGCGGCGCCGGCTCCCGTGGCTATCACCAGGGGAACGACACCAAGAATGAACGCCATTGATGTCATCACGATCGGGCGAAACCGGAGTTTGGCCGCGTCGATTGTGCCCTCCAACAAGGGATGACCTTCCTCATACCGCTTGTTCGCAAACTCCACGATGAGAATGGCATTCTTCGCCGAGAGGCCGATGAGCGTCACTAGACCGATTTGGAAATAGATGTCATTGGTCATGCCCTTGAGCCAGACCGCGCTTAATGCGCCGAACAGGCCTATCGGAACCGCAAGGATCACCGCAAAAGGGACCACCCAGCTTTCATACTGTGCTGCCAGCACTAAGAACACCATCAGCAATCCGAAGCCAAAGGCATAGAGCGACTGATTACCGACCATGCGTTCCTGATAGGAAATGCCGCTCCAATCAATTCCATACCCCTTCGGGACCAGCACTTCTTTTCCCAACTTATCAAGTGCGTCCAACACCTGTCCGGAACTCACCCCCGGAGCTGCCGAACCGAGGACGAGCGCCGTATTGTACCCGTTGAAATGGGTCACGGGATCGGGGCCACTGCTGAACTCCGTGCTCACCACCGTATCCAACGGAATCATGGTAGGACCCTGTGCGCCGATGGCCCGCACATAAATCTTGGAAATGTCGTCGGGCGTCGACCGATACTGCGCCTCGGCCTCTGTCTGCACGCGGAAGACGCGACCGAACTTGACGAAGTCGTTGATGTACAGGTTGCCGAAATAGGCCTGCAGCGTATCGAAGACCTCAGAAATAGGCACTCCCAGCGCCTTGGCGCGCTCGCGATTCACCTTGGCAAAAATTCTCGGCGCACTGACACGAAAACTGGTTCCGATAGCCCCGATGGCCGGATTCTGCCGCGCTTTGGCGACAAACTCCTGCGCCACTGCCGAGAACTTATTGAAGTCACCGCCGCTCGGATCTTGAAGCTGTATGGAAAATCCACCCGTCGCGCCGAGCCCGCGAATCGACGGAGCGTTGAAGGCAAGGATCAAGGCTTCCGGAATCTTGGCAAACTCACCATAGGCTGCGCCGATCAAGGATTTGACATGCTGCTGCGGCGCCTTGCGTTCGTCCCAATGTTTGAGCGGCACGAACATCGTCGCCGCATTAGGTCCACGCGTACTGAATACGAAGTTCTGTCCGGAAAGAGCATCCGTCGAATGAATCGCCGGATTCGCCAAAAAATAGTTTTCGATCTTGCTCAACACCATATCCGTACGCTGCTTCGACGCCCCATCCGGAAGCTGCACGATCGTGATGAAGTACCCCTGATCCTCTTCCGGCAGGAAACTGTTGGGAATGATTCGGAACAACAGAAACACGCCCGTCAGAAGGACGGCAAAGACGGCAACCGATAACACACGCCGCGTCAGCGCCACCCCGACCGTCGAGATATATCGTCCTTGCATCCATCCAAAGGTCCGGTTGAACAGACCGAACAACCCATGGTGTCGTTCCTCGCCTGGCTTGAGCACGAGAGCACAGAGAGCAGGGCTCAGCGTCAACGCCACAAAACCCGAAATAATCACGGCAATGGAAATCGTAATGGCGAATTGCTTGTACAACTCCCCGGTGATGCCGCCCAGAAAGCCAACGGGCACAAACACCGCGCACAACACGAGCACAATGGCGATCACGGGCCCCGTCACTTCCTCCATCGCCCGCTTCGCAGCGTTCTTCGCTGAAAGTTTGCCCTGGGTCATGTGCCGTTCACAATTTTCCACGACGACGATCGCATCGTCCACGACAATGCCGATGGCCAGCACCATGCCGAACAAGGTGAGGGTATTGATCGAAAAGCCCAGCGCCTGCATACCGGCGAACGTCCCGATGAGCGACACCGGTACCGCCACACCCGGAATCAACGTCGCGCGCCAGCTCTGCAAGAAGAGGTAGACCACCAGGATGACGAGCACCATCGCTTCGGCCAGCGTCTTCACCACCTCTTTGATCGAGACATCGATAAACCGCGTAGTGTCATAAGGGATGTCATACGACACGCCGGTGGGGAACCCTTTGGAGACTTCTGCCAGTTCAGCGCGAAGCCGCTTCACCGTTTCGAGGGCGTTGGCTCCAGGCGAAAGGAACGTCAATAAGAACACATTCGGCTTACCGTTCCAGCGCCCTTCCAGCGTATAGGATTGGGCCCCCAATTCAACACGAGCCACGTCCTTCAAGCGAACCATGGACCCATTCGGCATGGCACGCACGATCATCTCCTCGAAGTCCTTCACTTCCGTGAAGCGGCCCTGCGTAATGACGGGAATCGTCAGCTCCGTGCCCTTCAAGGCCGGCTCCCGACCGATGGTTCCAGCGGGGAAATCCCGATTCTGCTCACGAACGACATTCGCGATGTCCGTCGGCGTGAGACTCAGCTGGGCCATGCGGATCGGGTCTAGTATCAGCCGCATCGAATAATTCTGCGACCCGAATACGACCGCGTTTCCCACGCCACGGAGACGCTTCAGGTTGTCGAGGACGCGAAGAATGCCGTAATTCGAGAGATAGACCGTGTCATGTGTAGGATCAGTCGAACTCAACGCCACAACGGCCAACAGGTCCGGCGAGACCTTGTTGATGCTGATGCCTTGCCGAACCACTTCAGGAGGCAACTGCGGCTCTGCGAGTTTCACCCGGTTCTGCGTCTGGACCTGAGCAATGTCGACGTCCGTGCCGATCTCGAAGGTCAACTTGATCGACATGTGGCCGTCATTCGTACTGGTGGAATCGTAGTACAGCAGATTGTCGATGCCAGGGAGTTGCACTTCGATCGGACGCGCCACCGAATCGGCCAGGATCTCAGCATTGGCGCCGGGATAGTCGGCTTCGATCTGCACGACGGGAGGGGTGATTTCGGGGAATTGGGCAATCGGGAGGGCCTGCAAGGCGACCAAGCCCAGCACCATGATGACGATCGACAACACCGACGCAAAGATCGGGCGGTCGATAAAGAAATGTGAGATCACGAGGCGGGCTCCGGCTGCGTCGGGGCGGCGGCCGGAGCCGTCGCCGCACCGGCCGCAGGAACCGGCACCGGCTTCACCGGCGCTCCGGGCGCGATTTTATGCAAGCCCTCCACAATAATGCGATCGCCGACATGCAACCCTTCTTCGACGATCCACTGGTTGCCCTGCCAACTGGTGGCCATAATTTCCCGCATCTCAACCTTATCGTCCTTGCCGACGACGAACACGATCGAGCCCTTCGCGCCCTGCTGCACCGCGCGCTGCGGCACCAGGATGGCGCCGGTCTTGAGCGTGCCTTTGAACCGCACACGCACAAACTGTCCCGGCAACAGCACCCGTTCCGGATTGGGGAATACCACCCTCGCCTGTCTCGATCCCGTATCGGTTTTTAATCCCACATCCAACAGATCCAAGACGCCTTCATGCTGGTAGATCGTCCCGTCGACAAAGGTCAACACCCCGCGCAGTTGGTACGGGCCCGGATGCTGAATGCGTTTCGCATCGGTATCGCGCCGGCGCTTCAACAAAAAACTCTCCGGGGCACTGACGATCACATACATAGGATCGACTTGATGAATCATGGTCAGCAAGTCTGTTTGTGCCGAAACCAATCGTCCTTCGTACACACGCGTTCGTTCGATCATCCCATCGATCGGCGCAAGGATCAGCGTGTTATCGAGATCGAATTTGGCTTTGACGAGTTCGGCCTTCGCGCCTTCAAGGGCGGCTTTCGCGGCTAGCTGCTCGGCGACGGCGTCATCCACATCTTTCGTGCTGACCGCCTGTTCTGCCAAGAGCGGCTTCACGCGCGTCAGGTTCTGATTCGCCTGGACCAACCGGGCTTCCGACTGGGCGACCTTGGCCTTGGCACTCAGCATCGCGGCATGGAACGGCACAGGATCGATTTGATACAGGCGATCGCCCTTTTTGACGTCTCGGCCTTCTTTGAAATACCACTGTTTCAAAATGCCGGTGACCTGCGAGCGAATCTCCACGGGGCGTGAGGACTCGGCCTGTCCGATAAACTCCGGCTCGTCAGGCACATCCTGGGCCGTCGCGACCACAATCCCCACCTCCGGAACCGGGGGAGCCGGCGCCGAGCCGGCTTCCTGCTTGCAACCCGGCAGAAGCGCCAACGCGAGCCACCCGCACACCATCGGGGCTACAGTGGACCATCGCAATCGCTTGACCATGAGTACTCCTGACTACAACCTGAATTGGCGCGCGTGGGGAGATGACTGCCTCCCATCTTACTGGTTGGCTGCCATGTAAGCAACGGAGCCTTGGCTGATGCCCGCGATACCGACGACACCGCAGGCTACCGCGGCACAGTTCGGCTACATCACTACGATGGCACAGCGAATCATCAAGGCAGGAGCGCAGGAGCGAAGATAGGGCCTTCTCCTGCGACGGCGGCGGAGAGACGCCCTCACGGCAGGACGTGGGAGGCGCTCTCCGCCAACAGTCATACTTCGACAGCAGTTACTGTATGGTCTGCAGAGTCTCGCGGAGTTCCTTCAACTCGGCCGCCAGCAGACCCAGATGCTGATCGCGCTGAGGCTGGTCATCCTTGAACTTCCAGAGCCGCCCGAAGATCGCCCTGAGTTCTTTTCTATGGGTTACCGCCAACGCATATCCTGGAGTCTTGCTTTGCGCCTCCGTCACGCCACAAAACGAGTCGTCCAACGCGTGGAACTGATTGTGGAGATCATCGAAGGCTGAATCGACACCCTTTCCACCCTTCGCCCTGGAGCCAGTAGCCTCCATCATGCCGATGAGATTGGTCATCGTCTCCACACCGCTCGCCCCCTTCGCCTGCGTGGCGTAGTCTCCGGCACGCGGATAGAACAGATAACTGCACCCACTCAGCACGGTCACCATGAGCCCCATCATAAGTAATCCAATCACCCGTGGCATTGTCCCCTCCTTTGCCGATCCATGATATGTGCCCCGCCACCCATGATCATCGCGAGGGCCAGGAGCCGCCAGACTACCATCGCAGCGGGTCAGCCTGCTATGGAACCGCCCTGATCAAACTCAACCATCGATTGGCGCGATCCAGATGGCCTTGAGCCACCAAGGTCTTATGGCTTTCTCGTGTAGATGATCTCCAGCACCTTCGATTCCTTCTGGCCGTGGTGCGTGCCGTACATCTCGAAGACCTGGTTATTGTTGTCCACAATCTTCCAGAGCGCTCGATGGTGCATCTGCCCTCCACCCGGCTCCGGATGCGATCCCTTCAACGTGATCGTGTGGCCATCGGCGCCGGCAGTCCCTTCCATGATGAAGATACCCGTGCCCATACTATCCATCCAGGCCGTAACATACTTCTTTTTCATATTGTCGTACCCATCAATGCCGATGCCAGCGAAGGGCTGCCCCATCATCTGCCCGTGATACTCCTGATAGATAAACCGCCCGTCCATGAGCGTCTTGATCTCCGCCGTGCCGTCTGATTCCGTGGCGGGCTTCGTCGGGTCCATCCACTCCTTGGTCTTCGTGGTCCAACTGCCGGCCAGGCCGGCTAGCATTTTATGCGGCGCACCCGGCGTCGCCATCTGTTTCCATAGCTCCATCATTGCCTGTTCGTCCATTTTCTTTCCGGCTTTCTTCTCCTTGGCCAAGGCCGGGGAGGTCAGGAACAGAGCGCAGACACACAGCAGGGACCAGAATGAGCGTCGCATAGGAACCTCCTTACGGTGAAAGCACATCCATGTACGGGTAACCGGAACACTTCCCACCTCATCATCTACTGCCGAGCATCCATCTGCTCACGCACCTTTTCCTCTTGTTGCCTCAGTTCCGGTGTGAACTCGGCCCCGAAGTCTTCCGCCTCGAAGACCTGACGAATTTCAATCTCGGATTCGCCGGGCATCGGATTGGGGCAACGTTTGACCCACTCGATCGCCTCTTCTTTCGACCGGCATTGCCATACCCAATAGCCGGCAATCAGTTCCTTGGTCTCAGCAAAAGGGCCATCAATGACGGTGCGGCGGCCACCTGAGAACCTGACGCGCGCCCCCTTGGAGCTCGGATGAAGTCCGTCGCCCGCCAGCATCACGCCGGCTTGAACAAGGTCTTCATTGAACTGACCCATTTCGCGCAACAACTGCTCGCTCGGCATGACGCCGGCTTCAGAATCCTTGGTCGCCTTAATGATAATCATGAATCGCATGAATGCCTCCGTCGTGTCCGTTTGAGCTCAGATCAATTGATGGGCGCATCTACACCTATTAGTCGTCAGCAGCGCCCCAAATCGACCGGAGCAGGATCACGGTTCCCGGTAACACCATCGTCGCCTTCGGCTTCATAGGTACGCCACCCTTCAATTCTCACATCACGCGTAAACCCCGAAGCAGGCAAGAGCTGCTCGTAAAATTGTCTCACGTCCGACAGGCGACGGCCTTGCAGGTCGCTATGATCGAATCGACGCGGCAAGGATCACCTCAGCATCGATTGGCTGGGGGTAAGTGGCCAAGGCCTGGACGTCATTCATCGCTGCGCTCCTGCATCAACCATCACCTTGAATCCGCCGTACGCCATGCGCTTGACGTCAAACGGCATATCTTTTTCATCACACATGTCATTGATACGCGGATCCTTCATGACCTTGGCGTTGACTCGGTCCCGATGGCTTCGTGACGTATAGACGATCCATGAAAAGACCACGGTCTCTCCTGGCTTAAGCTTGGTCAATCGTGGAAACGGCAGGCCCATCTTTACCGCAAGATCGTCACCGACGCATTCGCGATATTCCAACGCGCCATGCTCTATCCAAATTTTGCAGGCCTTCTTGGCCATCTTAAAATAGGCCTTCAAGTTCTTCTTCGGTACCGCCAGCACAAAGCCATCGACGTAGCGCATAGGACATCTCCGTTATAAAAGGTGTTCCACGTGTAAACTGGTTCTTCGCTGCACATCTCCCGTAGGGACTTCTGCAAGGCTTCTGGCCCTCCGTCGCGAACGTGTGCGCGACCAACCACAAATGACCGAAAGGATCTTCAATCCGACGGGCCGATGCGAGAAACGGCCGGTGGCCTGGTGCGGCTCCGCAACTAAACCTCCGGCAATCCGTCGATCTCCCGGATCTGTCGCACTTCCACCATGCCGATGCGCGCGCCGGGGATTCGTGCCGCGATGGCCACTGCCTCCTGTAGATCGCGTGCCTCGATCAGAAAATACCCGGCCGTCTGC
>DAONAB010000089.1:0-6672 GCA_035400805.1 Nitrospira sp.
GAAACGATGACATCAAGGCGCAAATCGATAAACTGGAGGGGTTGGCGCATGTGACCGCCGTGCACCCCACCTTCGATGAGTTTGATGAAGACACAGAAGCCATCCTCGTCAGGATATTCGGCGCCTCTCACTCCTACGTTGAGTCCTACAAGTACGCCACCTTAGGTGAGGCCGAAGCGATCGTGAATCTGCCGGAGTCAGCCCAGGAGCCTCTGACGCGAGATACGCCCAAGAAGGGGTTACAGCAGCGTCGCCAGGTGCTGCAGAGCGTGCTGACGGAATTGCAGGGCCTTGAAGCGCAAGAGGCTGAAGCACTGACTGGAGAAGACCACGAAGATCCTCCGGGCCCTAGCTAGCGGCGACTTCGCGGACAATCCGGATATGGGGGTGGTGGCTGCCGATGAGTCGTGCGAAGGTGGTCACTGCCTCCGCGAGCCCTGTGACACACATGTTCCCCCGCCCATTTCCCCTTTAAACGACTGATTCTTTCCTGCCGCTCATCCTTGGCCTATCGGCCGCCTTCACGAAGCAGGATGAGATAGGCGATCAAGTCACGTATGTCCTCGTCGCGGAGCAACGTCTTCGGATACATCGCCGTGCCCGGATGGCCGAGTTTGATGGACCGATAGAGGTCTTCGTCGTTCTGCGAGTTCAGGGTGGCCGGATGACGCAGGTCGGCCGGCGGGTGAGGAAGCGCATTCAGTCGTGCGACCAAATCGGCGGACATCGGAGGCCGTGACTGCAGGTGTCCGTCGATGCCATGGCAGATGGCGCAGCCGCCGAGTTCATGATACAGCTGCCGCCCGCTCTTTGCGTTCCCTCGTAAGGAAAAGCCAGATGGAGGCTGGGGAGCGGGGGGCGGTAGTGCGCCGCGGATTGAGGCGAGGTAAGAAAGCAAGGCGAGAATGTCTTCGTCGGACAGAGTCTCTTTCGAAAGTGGATACATGGCGGTGCGGAGATGCCCGTGCCGGATCACCTCGAATCGTTGCTTGTCGGTTGTGAGGGTAAGCGTTGCAGCCTGTCTCAGGTCGGCAGGGGCGGGATCGAGGCGCGCAATATTGTCGCGGATATGCTGACTCAGGTCCGGCGGGAGTTGCCCCTTGTATCCATCGACCCCATGGCAAGTGGAGCAGAGGCCCTTGCCATTAAAAATCGCCCGGCCTTGCTCCGCATCCTGCGGCCCGTTGCGCGGCGTGGTTGGGGACGAGGCTCCGGCCCACAGCAGCGACGCGGCTATCAATGAGATTGCGAGACAGAGGCTGCCGGATCGAACCGTTGGTCTGAAGAACGGCGGCATGGTCATTGTCCGGATGAGGAGGCCTTCGGGACCTGCTGTCTCCATCATAGTCGAAGGGCAGGGGGCAGTGCTAGAACCGATGGCCGGGGTGGCAGGCCGATTCGCGCCAGGGCTGGTCAGGCAGTAGGAGATCCCGGTACAATGCGACCGATGAGGCACAGATGATTCATACGGCAATGAACATGGCGGATCATCGCCATTGCGTCGCCCTGTCGGGCTGTTTTCGCGGCAAGCTCTGCGAGCAACTGATGAACCGACCGGGCCAGCTCGTGACGAAGGGGGCGCGGATTTACGGGTTGGGCGATCCTGCGCAAAGTGTCTTCTATCTTCGTCGGGGATTCGTAAAGTTGACCTCGCTTACCGATGACGGGCGCGAATTGATTCTGCGCCTGCATCAGACCGGCGAAGTGTTCGGCGAACTCTGCCATTGCACCGGAGAACGTCGCGAGCAGGCGATTGCGATGGAAGACAGTGAGATTGTCGAACTGAATTTCGACGAATTTATCGCCCATTTACAGAGCAATCGTCCCGCCTTCCTCCTGTTTCTCTCCAACGTCGCCCAGCAGTTGTCGGCCGCCTACGATCAGATCCAGACCCTGTCGTTCAATAGCACGCTCGAGCGTCTGGTGCGCACGCTGGGACGGCTGGCCGATGAGTTCGGCGAACCGGACGGCGAATGGGTCCGCCTCACGCACTATTTCCGGCAGGATGATCTGGCGCAAATGATCGGCGCGCGCCGCGAGGTGGTATCGACTCTGCTCAATCAATTGCGCGACCAGGGGCTCATCACCTATGCGCGGAAAGACGGCTTGCTCCTTCGGCGAGCCGAACTCGATCGGTTTCTCGTATCCCCCGCCCAATCTTCCGCCCGTCTCACTGACGCCGGCTTCTAACGCGACAGATTTTTCGCGATTGTTATCCCGCTAACTTACAGGGCTGCTCCCGTTCGCTATCCTTGCCTACCAGTGCTACAGCCAATGTCGGCTGTCCGGCGCGCCCTCACTATTTTTGCAAGGAGAGATGCCATGCGTCAGTTCATCCGTGCCTGTTCCGTGCTCATGCTCAGTCTGTCCACCGCGGCCTGTGCCCATACGGTGGATTCCCCGGCTCCCACGGCCACCCTGGCCATGGCGCACCCGGCCAAGGTGTCTGAAACCAAGGCCGTGCTTCGCGATCTCTGGTTGGGGCATATCCTGTCGATCCGGAACGTGGCCGTCGCGACGATGGACAAAAATGCCGCCGCGCGGAGTGCGGCTGAAGCCGATGTGGTGGCGAATGCCCAGCAGATTGCCCGGTCGATCGAACCGTTCTATGGCAAGCCGGCGGCGGATCAACTCTTCACCCTATTGGCGGGACATTATCAGGGGATTCGCGAACATCTGGATGCGACCGTCGCCGGGTCGGCAAGCCAACAGGACGCGGCGGTGAAGGCGTTGACCGCCAATGCCGGTGAGATTGCCACCTTTCTCAGCGGCGCCAATCCGAATCTGCCGAAGGACACGGTGATGGGGCTGCTCATGGCCCATGCGGCCCATCATCTCACGCAATTTCAGCAGCTGAAGGACGGAGAATATGCGCGTGAGGCAGAAACCTGGAAGGGGATGAAGCAGCATATCTATGTGGTGTCTGATGCGTTGACGCAGGCCTTGGCCACGCAATTTCCTGCCAAGTTCTAAGGCGGAACGGGCAGGCGAGGTGCCTCACCCTCATCTCATCCCGGTGTGATGTTTGTTCGGAGGCCGGACTCAGGCGGCCCGTCAGCGGATGATCCGCGCGGGTCGCCTGGTGGACGTCTCTCTCCAGGTTTGCTCCTCTCGTCACCATCCTGCCTGCTCTTGCAGATCGGACCGGATGTCTCTCCGCTTCTCTACTCATCTCTACGTAGTTCATGATGAGTCCGTGCGCCAGTTCGATACAGCCATCCGTGTCATGTTGCGACAATCATTGGAAGTATTTTTATTTTCCGCCATGCGCATGGTTCATCTTGAAAACCGGGAAGCCACTTGCCTAGAGTGCGCTGTAGGAATATTCGTCATTATCATCACAGGAGGGCAGTATGGGGAGCATTCGTGACTGCGTCGTGTCGGGCAAAGTGTTGCTGTTTGCACTGGTGTTGAATGTGGTGCCTGCCGTCTCTCAGGCGGTCGAATGGACTCACGAGGGCATGGCGGACGAGGGGAAAGTCACCATGGGGTTTCGCGTGGGGCCCAGCTTTATGACGCAGAGTTCCGGCGTAGGGACCGTCGGTCCGGCGCTGAATTTTCAAGGCATGTACGGACTGAACAAATGGTTTCGGCTCGGCATGATGTTGGAGTGGGAGAGTCACAGCATCGATGGACCGCGTAGCGGGTCCGTCGACACCATTACGCTGTTGCCGCTAAACCTCGAGTACCGTCCCGGGCATTTCGGCAATTTTATTCCCTACTTCACGACCGGTTTAGGGGTGAACATTAATACGAAGGATGTCAGTGATACGTTCGCCTGGCGGATCGGTGGCGGGATCGACTATGCCTTGAGCAACCTCGTCCAAAGCGCGCCGAAGGGCCTCATGCTGAATATGGAAACGGCTTGGAAGCGCAATCATCCAAGCGGAGGCGATGGTTCCAGCATGGGCTTGTTGTTCGGAGTGCGCCACACCTTCTAATCGTCCTTCTTCCATCAAGCACGCGTCGGGCTGTCAGTGGCGGTCGCTCCGCCCTGATGGCCCGACCGTATCATTCCGCCCCCAGCGCATCGCCGCGAGCGTTCATGACAGGCCAGGCCCCGTCGCCGGGCGGCGACTGTATCCTTCCTCCTGTATCCTTCCTCCTGTTTCCTTCGCCCCCAATGTGTTATAAGCTGTCTGTTTCTTTAGCCGGATACTCCTGCCCTGTTGCGGGTGTGTCGTCGAATTAATCCAGACCTTACCGGATCGTACGATCGTCAGACCGTCACTTCCGAAGGTGTTCACAAGGGGGGCTGAAGCAGGATGAGCAAGAAGGAAATCGATGCGGCGCGGCGACTCATGAGCCTGATGTTCAAAGCGCATCCCTGGCACGGGGTGTCCATGGGAGACGAGGCGCCGGATCTGGTGACGGCCTATATCGAAATCGTTCCCAGCGATACGGTGAAATATGAGGTGGACAAGGCCACGGGCTTTCTCAAAGTCGACCGTCCTCAGCGGTTCTCCAACTTCTGTCCGGTATATTACGGGCTGATCCCTCAAACGTATTGCGGCGAGCAAGTGGCCAAGCTGTTCGGCGCGCGCGCCGGGCGGCCCAACATGATCGGCGACGGCGACCCCCTCGATATCTGCGTGCTGACCGAAAAGGCGATTCCCCACAGCGATATTTTGCTGACGGCCCGGCCGATCGGCGGGTTCAGTATGGCCGATGGCGGTGAGGCGGACGACAAGATCATCGCCGTGATGCGGGACGATGCCGTCTACGGAACGCTGACCGATCTCAAAGAATGTCCCATGACCCTGCTCGACCGGTTGCAGCATTATTTTCTGACCTATAAACAGGCGCCGGGCTCCACGGCACACAACAAGGTGGAGATTACGAGCATGTATGGCCGCGACGAAGCCATCAAAGTGATCCACGCCAGCCACGACGATTACAAAGCCAAGTTTCCTGAATTGGAATTTATGTGGCCCGCCAGCATGAATAGCTAGGACTATCAAGAAAGGTTTAGCCCCTCCTCATGAAACACACCACGACGCCATCGCCGGCAGAGCCGGCTGCCAAGGGATTTTCTCCCGGATTTGCCGCGCTCGGATTAGAAGCCTCGCTGTTGACCACACTTGAAGCGCTGGGCTACGAAGAACCCACCCCGATTCAACGTGAAGCCATTCCTCCGCTGTTGGAGGGGCGAGACCTGCTGGGGCAGGCCGCTACCGGAACCGGTAAAACGGCGGCCTTTGCGTTGCCGCTCCTGCAACGCATCGCGCATGGTCCACGGCAGCGCCCCACGGCGCTGGTGCTGGTGCCGACTCGTGAACTGGCGGTGCAGGTCAGCGAAGCGGTGCAGCGGTACGGCAAAGAGCTGCGGATCTCCGTGCTGGCCTTGTACGGTGGCCAGGCGATGGGCCCGCAACTGCAGGCGCTCAGGCGCGGGGTGGAGGTCATTGTCGCGACACCCGGTCGGGCGTTGGACCACCTCCGCCGCAAGACCCTGAAGCTGGCTGATCTGCAGGTGGTGGTGCTGGACGAGGCGGACGAGATGCTCGATATGGGCTTTGCCGACGACCTCGACGCCATTCTTGAGGAAACTCCGGCGACGAAACAAACTGCGTTGTTCTCGGCGACGATGCCGCCGCGCATTGCGTCCATCGCCCGCCGGCATTTGAAGAATCCCATCGAAGTGACGATTGCGCGTGAGCCGGTGAAAGCCGGTGCCGCGCCACGCGTGCAACAGACGGCTTATGTGGTGGCCCGCCAGCACAAGGTGTCGGCCCTCGCGCGCGTGTTGGATATTGCGATGCCGAAGTCGGCCCTGGTGTTTTGCCGGACGCGGCTGGAGGTCGATGAAGTGACGGCGGCGTTGAACAGCCGCGGGTACCGGTCTGAAGCCATTCATGGCGGCATGAGTCAGGTTCAGCGGGATCGCGTCATGCAGGCCTTTCGCACCGGGCAGACCGAGCTGTTGGTAGCGACGGACGTGGCGGCCCGCGGCTTGGATATTCCATCCGTGTCGCATGTCATCAACTACGATTTGCCCTCCTCGCTGGAAGTGTATGTGCATCGCATCGGTCGCACCGGCCGGGCCGGACGCGAAGGGGCGGCGATGACCATTGTCGAGCCGCGCGAGCAACGATTATTGCGCGCGGTGGAGCAGCACACCAAGGCGCGCATTACGATCGCGCCCGTGCCGTCGCTCGGGGATCTGTTGGCCAAGCGGCTGGAACGTACGAAGGCGTCGATTCAAGAAACGCTGGAGGCGGGAAGCCTTGAAGATTTTCGCCGTGTCGTGGACGCGTTGTCCGCATCGGCCGATCCGGCTGATATTGCGGCGGCGGCCATCAAGTTGGTCTATCGATCGCATGGCGGCGACCGGGAAGAAGAAGAGATTCCCGCCGTGCAGATGCGCGCGCCGGAGCCGTACCGCTCGTCACGGCCTGCGTACGGCTCGGCTCCGCAAGGGGATCGCGCGCGCGCGCCTCGGGGCGGTCCGAGTCGCGGGGGGCGCGCAGCCGGAACCGTGCGAGTGTATGTCGGGGCAGGCCGGGCGGCAGGCATCAGGCCTGGCGATCTGGTCGGAGCCATTGCCAATGAAGCCGGTGTGCCGTCCCGCATGATCGGCGCCATTGAAGTTGAAGAGCGATTCTCTCTGGTAGATGTCCAGGAAGAGGCCGCCCGTCAGATCATTGAGGCCTTGGGCCGGACGCGCATCAA
>DAONAB010000089.1:6772-10126 GCA_035400805.1 Nitrospira sp.
CCGTGACCACGAGCATTCCCCAACGTATGGATCGTCTGCCATGGTCGCGCTGGCACTGGCTGGTGGTGACGGCTCTTGGCGTGACCTGGATTCTGGATGGACTTGAAGTCTCCATTGTGGCTGCGCTCGGTCCGGTCCTGACGCAGACCACCACCTTGCATCTGACGACCTCTGACGTCGGCCTCACCGCTTCGGCCTATTTGGCCGGATCCGTGGTGGGCGCCATCGTCTTCTCCTATCTGACCGACCGCCAGGGACGGAAGAAATGGTTCATGTTCACCTTGATGCTCTACCTGGCTGCAACCGTGATGACGGCCTTCTCCTGGGATCTCTGGAGCTTCATGTTTTTTCGTTTTTTGACCGGTGCCGGGATCGGCGGGGAATATGCGGCGATCAACTCCGCCATCGATGAACTGATTCCCGCGCGCAGTCGCGGGCATACCGATCTGGCGATCAATGGCAGCTGGTGGTTGGGCAGCGCGGCCGGCGCGCTGTTGACGATTGTGCTGCTGAATCCTTTGTTGATCCCGGAATATGTGGGCTGGCGTCTCTGTTTCGGCTTAGGGGCCCTGCTGGGCGTGAGTATTCTCCTCGTGAGACGGGTTGTTCCCGAGAGTCCGCGATGGCTGATGACGCATGGAAGTGTGGAGGAGGCGGAGCAGGTCGTCTCCGGCATTGAAGCGCAGGTCATGCGTGATGAACACCTGGCCTCGCTCCCGTCAGCCGAAGGATCAATCACCATCCACGGACGGCCGCATGCGACCTTGGCTACCGTGGCACGGGAGTTGTTCACATCCTATCCCCGTCGCACATCATTGGGAATTGTGCTAATGGTGACGCAATCGTTCATGTACAATGCGATTTCGTTCACCTATCCGTTTGTGCTCACAAAATTTTATGCCGTGCCAAGCCACAGCATCGGCTTGTACATTGTGCCGTTTGCCATCGGGAATTTCCTGGGCCCCTTGTTGCTCGGCCGTTTTTTCGATACCATCGGCCGCAAGCCGATGATCAGCGTCACCTATGCGGCCGCTGGTTGCTTATTGGCCGCCACAGGCTATCTGTTTGTTCAGGGTGCCTTTACCTCCGTCACCCAAACACTGGCGTGGTCGGCCATGTTCTTTTTTGCGTCGGCCGGTGCCAGTGCCGCCTATCTGACCGTCAGCGAGATCTTTCCGATGGAGATCCGCGCCATGGCCATCGCATTCTTCTTCGTCGTGGCCCAGGGCGCGGGTATTGCGGCCCCCTGGTTATACGGCAAGTTGATCGAAACATCGGCCGAGAGTGTCATGTATGGATATCTGCTGGGAGCCGGAATGATGCTGATCGGTGCAGTCGTGGAGTTGTGGTTAGGGGTGAAGGCCGAGGGGCGATCACTCGAACATATCGCGATGCCGCTTTCCGCCCAACCTGTGCCGAGTCGTGCGCCACACGTCTGATACCCATTCCCATGTGTAGACGAGACGATCAGTGTGAAATGAGGCGCGAGTGAACGTTCGTCCGTGGACCGCCGTGTTGCGCGACTGGCAGGCGCGTGCGGTGGCCGATGTATTGGCGCAAAAACGTGAAGATTATCTCGTGACGGCGACGCCGGCTGCGGGAAAAACGCGCTTTGCCTTGCGGATCGCCCATCACTATCTGGCGGAACGCGCGGCCAGCCGTGTGTTGGTGGTGTGTCCGACGAATCATCTGCGCACGCAGTGGGCATCGGCGGCAGGGCAGGCCGGTATTCAATTGGATCCCGCCTTGTCGAATGAGCAGGCCTGCGAGGCGCGTGACTATCACGGCGCCGTGGTGACCTACCAGCAGGTCTGCCTGGCGCCGGATGTGTTCCGGCGTGCGTGCCGCAATCGGAAGACCCTGGTGATTCTCGACGAGTTGCACCACGCCGGAGACGGCAAGGACTGGGGCAAGGCGCTCCGTGAATCGTTCGGTGAGGCGGTGTTTCGTCTGGCCCTCTCGGGCACGCCGTTCCGGTCCGACAATAATCCTATCCCGTATGTGCGGTATGAGCAGGGCGAAAGCCAGGCAGACTTTACCTATGGATATTCGCACTCCATACGGGACGGGGTCTGCCGTCCGATTCTCTTTCCGAGTTATGAGGGAGAGCTGACCTGGTTATCCGACGGGCGCGAGCACCGGGCGACGTTCGAAGACGGCTTGACCTTCGAGCGCCAGCGCGAGCGTCTCAAAACCGCGTTGCTCCAGGAAACCTGGCTGGGGCCGGTGTTGAGCGACGAGCATGCCGAGTTGCAGCGTCTCCGGAAGCAGGAGCAGGCAGACGCGGGTGGCCTGATCGTGACGATGAATCAGGATCATGCGCGGCAAGTGGCTGATCTGGTGCATCGACTCACGGGCACGCGCGCTCTGGTCGCCGTCTCAGACGATCCCTCCGCCTCGAAGACGATTGAAACCTTTTCCCACCACAAGACGCAGCAATGGCTGGTGGCGGTCAACATGGTGAGTGAAGGGGTCGATATCCCGCGCCTCCGGGTCGGTGTATACGCGACCAACGTGTTGACGGAAATGTATTTTCGCCAGGTCGTCGGGCGCTTCGTGCGGATGCAGGATAAAGTGCCGAAACCGCAACGGGCCTGGCTGTACCTGCCGAAGGACGCCACGCTGGTGCATTATGCCAAGCGGATCAAGGTTGAGCGCGATCACGTGCTCGAGGAGATCATGCCGGCTGTGCAGCGGACGCTGTTCGGCACGGCCGCGACGTCGTTGAAAGAATATATTCCACTCAATGGTGTGGCGCGGCTCGATGCGTTGATCGGCGCGGACGAGGGCGAGCCTTCCCTGACAGGGAAGGGGCAGCCTGAGCCGGCCGTGGCGCTGCATGACCAAAAGAACCTATTGCGGGACAAACACCGCGTGCTAGTCGGGGCTGTCGCACGAAAGTGCGGAATGGATCACCGGCAACTCAATGCGGAATTGATCAAGCGGACCGGTGGCCGGGTGGATCAAGCCACGATTCCGCAACTGGAACGGCGCATTGCCTTGCTTGAGAAGTGGCGGGATTCCGGCTTCGATAAAAAGCGTTGAGCGGTCGAAGTATGATAAGCATATCCTGCTCCGTGAGCGAGCGCAGGATGGCATGAAGCATTGAAGCATTATTGGAGAGGATAAGGACCATGGCTGGGAATAAAAGGAAGCGGCCCGCGAGTGCGGCAGCGAAGACAGCGAAGAAGAAGGACGTGTCGAAGGTGGTGAAGAAGACCATCGCCAAAAAGGCGGCTCCGGCGCGCCGTGCAAAAGCGACTCGGGCTCGAACATCCTCGGTGGCGGTGGTCGTCTTGTCCGGTTCAACGCCCTTGCGCAGAAACAAGGCCGCTGAACTGGTCGCGGAAGAGC
>DAONAB010000090.1:0-10065 GCA_035400805.1 Nitrospira sp.
C
The DNA here is from genome assembly GCA_035400805.1 of Nitrospira sp. Lineage (GTDB taxonomy): Bacteria > Nitrospirota > Nitrospiria > Nitrospirales > Nitrospiraceae > Nitrospira_A. Next base: position 2 of record DAONAB010000090.1, read on the forward strand.
CGTGATGTCCGCCGGCTGTCCCGTCGAGACGACTTCTCCGTTTCGTCGATAAATAAGGCCGCGCACCGTCGACAGGTCCATGCGTTGTTCACAGGCATTCAGGAATTGCGGCCAAGACTCTTCCGCTTCCCCGATAAAGGCATAGTCGAAGCAGCCGAGCAGCGCCTGCTCCTTCATGATCGTGATATGAGGGCCGCCCACGGCGATGGGGATCTCCGGGGCCAGACGTTTGATGCCTTCCGCCACCGTTTTGCTCAGATGGAAAAACGGGCTTGTCGCGGTAAAGCCGATCAGGTCTGGCTTCATCGCCACCGCGCGCTGGATCATTTCCTCCAACGGCACCTGCTCGGATTCGCCGTCAAGAATGGTGACATTGTGTCCGTGACGTTCGGCGATGGCGGCCAGGAGCGCGAGGTTCAACGGGGGCCAGGTCGAATTGCGGCGGGCAAAATGGCCGAACAGTCCGTACGCACCGGTCCATGTGGGATACAGCAACAAGACGTTCATACATCACCTCATGTGAAACTACGGCTGTGACTGGTCCGTTCGCCGCACCACGTCGGGATACTCGGGACTCATCCAACCCTCGGCCGGTTCGATGACCATGTTGGCGCGGAATTCTTCGCGAGGCAGATAGGGATACATATCTTCGATGGGCGTCTTCCAGCCGAAGATCCTCGGTTCGTAGGTGTGGAACTCGTGCATGTCCACATCGCAGACGACCGGCCCATCGAACCGCAGCACCTCGTCGATCTTGGCATCCATTTCGGCATGGTTCGCGATGGCGACGGTCTTGATGCCGTAGGCCTGGACGATCTTGAGAAAGTCCGGTGGGTTGTATCCCTTCGGTCCGCAGGCTTCGGCGCGTCCCTGGAAATTGGTTTCCTGATAGGCCTTGGTAATGCCGTAAATATGGTTGTTCAGGATGAACGTCTTGACCTTCACGCCATAGTTCACGAACGTCTGCAATTCTTGCGGGTTCATGTTGAAGCCGCCGTCGCCGATGGTGCAGACGACTTGTCGCGTGGGATCGGCAAACCAGGCGCCCATGGCTCCCGCGAAGGAGAACCCCATGGGGGAATTGCCGTTGTTCGTGAGGTTGCGCTGGCCGTACTTGGTCTCGAAGGCATGATTGCTGACGACGATATTGCCGCCGCAGTCGCCGACTAAAATATCCGTTGCGCCCATTTTTTCAGACAAGCGCCGCATGAACGCATAGGGGTGCACGCGCTCGCGTTGCGCGAAGAATTCAGGGCGTACGGGATCGTACCGCCGTTTCCATTCCATCACCCGCCCCGTCCAGGCCGAAAAGTCCGGCAAAGGCTTGCTGCGTCGATCGAGTGCAATCAACAGGCGTTGTGTAAACGCTTTTGCATCGCACAGAATATTAACGTCGAACGGGACCTGCTGAAATTTTCGCTGCACCATGGCCGGATCGATTTCCACCAGATACTTTTTGGCCTGCCGGGCGAAACTTTGGACATTGCCGCCGGTGATGCGTCCGGAGATACGGCTCCCGATAGACAACAGCAGGTCACTGTTCTGAATGCCGAAATTGCGGCCGGCGCCACCATACGTTCCCACCCGCCCGCCGTAGTTCTCATAGTCGGAGCTAATCACGTCCAGCGCGTTCCAGGTTGGAAAACAAGGGACGTTCAACCGGCGTCCCAAGGCTCGTACATCGTCCTGAGCATCAGCCAGTCGTACGCCCCCTCCGACGAGAACCACCGGGCGTTCCGCCTGTTGAAGGTCATTGATGAGCCTGGCGATCTGCTGGTCCACAACCGTGAGGTCGAAACTCATCGCCGCGGGCGGCTCGAATCCCGTCAGCTGTTTCGCATCAACCAAGGCTTTTTGCACATTGAGTGGAATATCCAACAGGACCGGTCCGGGCCGCCCCTCCTGGCACATCCATAAAGATTTTTCGAGTTCGAAGCGTACGTCTTCAGGGTTCACAATCATCTTGGCGTATTTGGTCACCGGCGCGGCCATCGCCACAATGTCGGTTTCTTGAAACCCGATTTGCCGGATCGACGGATCGGGACGGAGGAACCGCGAATTGATCTGGCCGGTGAGGAAGACACAGGGGATCGAGTCGTAGAAGCAGTTGCCCATTGAGGTGAGCAGATTCATGCCGCCTGGACCGCTGGTGGCAATGGCGACTCCGGGAATGCCTTTGACCTTGGCGTAGGCTTCGGCCGCAAACCCGCCGGCCTGTTCATGCATGACCGCGACATACTGTGTGGCGGTGGTCCGAGTGAAGGCATCGATCAAATCGCCGTTGGCCGCGCCGTACACGACAAACATTTTGTCGATGCCACGTTCGGCCAACGTATTGATGATGAAGTCTGCCACCTTGATCATGGATGCTCCTTTCCCTGCGCTCATCTACGCCGCCTGATTGGACGCCTGATCATGATGACGGCGGCGCACCTGATGCCGGCACATCTCCGCTACGTGCGCGACGACGCGCGGGCCGAACGTTCGTTCCAACATGGCCAGATAACCGGGGTGGTTGAAGTACTCCTGGAACGCGCGGTCGCGGAAATCCAGGACCCGGGTGGCGGCCAGGGTGTCGGTCGGCAGCGGCAGGCATTCGTAGGCATGTTGTGAATACCCGATCCATCCTGGGCCACCCTGATCGTCCGGTAATGTCCAGCGCTTCTCTTTTGCCAGGCTATACAACGCCGCGCCGGGATAGGCCATGGCACAGTAAAAGTTCGCCCATTCCGTATTGAGCGTCAGCGCCAGGTCGAGCGTGGCGCGCATACTCTCCAGGGTGTCGTCCGGAAGGCCGAAGATGTAGTTCGCCGCGACATGGATGCCATGAGCGCGGATGCGATCTACGGTGGCGACGATCTCGCGTTCACCGAAGCGGCCCTTCTCGACTCCGTCACGGACATGCTGACTCCCGGACTCGATGCCGAGCCCCAGCCAGGTAAACCCGGCACGCGCCAGCTTCTCCAGCACTTCATCCTGCACCGTATCGACCCGGGCGTAAGCCCAGATGTTCAGGTGATACCCCCGTTCGATAATCCGGTCGCAAATGCCGATCACATGGCGACGGTTCAAGACGAACATCTCATCCGGGATTTTGATATTCGAGACACCGTATTCACTCACCAGGCGGTCGATCTGGCCGATGACATTGTCGGGGCTCCAGACGCGCAACATCGGGGTGGTGAACGGCGCGTTAATGCAGCAGAACGAACAGGTAAAGGGGCATCCCAGGCTGGTCTGGAGCGAGGCGTAGGGAGATCTCGACTCCGGGTTTCCGAAACAGTGCCAATTGTGGGCGCGATAGCGGCTCATATCGAGCAGATCCCAGGCTTGCCCCGGCAGGTCGTGGTCAAGATTCGTGAGGAGCGGCGCGGGTGCATTCCCGACGGGATTCCCTTCCTCCATGTGCCACAATCCCGGGACATCGCGAAGGGAATGTTGCGGCGCCCGTAACGCCACGATGAGACCGCGAATAGTCGCCGGCCCCTCCCCTTGACAGACATACGTATAGGGCTCTTCTAACAACGTACGCTTCGGCAAGGCTGAAGGATGAGTCCCCATCACCAGTGTGGGAATGTCGGCAAGGGTATTGAGAATCTCGCAGACCTTCCGGCCTGCGGGCATGCACTGGGTGGAGGCGGATGGTTGCTGCCCGTAAATGACGAAGACCGCCAACCTGGGGGCGATGGCTGCGATCTGCTCGGCGGTCTGCTGATGCGTAAGTCCCTGAGCCTCCGCGTCCAGGATTGCCACGGAACAACTGTGTTGCCGAAGATAGGAAGCGATCAATCCCGACCACACCGGGGGTTCGATGGCGGCGTAGTCGCGGCTCAATTCCTGATAGACCTGGACCCGGCTGGGTGGCGTCACCAGCAAGACGTCAAGCGGCTTGGACACGGCAACCTCCCAGTTTCTGCGCAAAAGCGATGGTGCGCGACACGCCCTCCAGCACGTCTTCTTCATGCCCGCACAGGGCCAGTCGGATATGAGATGCGAAGGTGTCCCCGAAGCAGCGTCCCGGCGTCACCGCCGTGTGCTGTTCTTCCAGCAGACGTCGGCAGAACGTCATATCGTCGAGGCCGGTGCCCGTGATATCGACAAAGAGATAAAAGCCCGCTTCCGGATGCTGGCCGTGCAAGAGTCCACCCTGGGTGAGACGGTCGTGACAGGTGGTGATGAGACGCTGATTCCGAGCGCGCACCGCGTCCGCATACGTGTCAAGCACCGACAGGCCCGCGACGCAGCCGATCTGGGTAAAGCCGGGCAGGCACGAGTACAGCGTGGAATTGGACAACGCGAGTTTGGCAATGACCGCGTCATGCGCGAGGGCATAGCCGGTGCGAAACCCCGGAACGGACAACACCTTGGAAAACGACGACATCGCGACCACATGTCCGGCCTGCGGCGCTGCCAGGGTCACGTGCGAACCATCGAAGGCCAGATCGGCATAGGTTTCATCGCTGAGGAGCCAGATGCCTTCCTGTCCGCAGCGTGCCGCCAGCTCCTGAAGGATCGCCGGCTCATACACCGCCCCGGTCGGATTATTCGCACTGTTGACGATGATCGCCTTGGGTTTTGCCGCCACCGCCGACTCAATGGCGACCCGTGACAGATGAAACCCGTCGCGCGCCGGCAGTGGGATGGGGATGATCTGAAGCCCGAGGTGGGTCGCTGCCGCCCAATAGGACGGAAACGCCGGCGTGAAGAGCACGACCCGCTCCCCCGGATTGCAGGTGATATCCAGAAACTGGTGAATGAGCAGATTCGCGGGGCTGATGACGACCTGGGAGGCGACAATGGGTTGTCCGGTGAATGAGGCGTAGCGCCGGGCCACCGCCGCGCGTAATTCGTGTATGCCGGCCATCGGGGCGTATCCGACTTGCCTGGACTGCAGTTCCCCTATCGCCGCGTCGAGAATCTCAGACGGAGGGGGCATGCGCGGGTTGCCGAGTTCAAGGTGATAGATCCGATGTCCCTGGCGTTCCAGCACTTGCGCTCGATCCAACACCCGAAACATTTCCTGGCCGATCAATCGTTCGCCTCGTACGGAGAAGGCCGGTCTGCTGAGAGTCTGCGGCATCGGCACCCTCTGCTGGGTCATCGTGACATCGATCCTTCTGTCTGATGGAGGAGCGAGGCCGGGAAATAGGCCGATGTGTCCTTCCAGGTGTCACGGAAATGTGCCAGGCGTTCCGGCGTCCCGATATCATGCAACGGACTGGCGGTGACGAAACCATAAAATTGCTGGGTGACGAGACGTGGCAAGAGGTCTCGCTCCAGCGACCAGACCGGCCTGTCCGGAAAGAGCGTCGTGACCGCACGATCAAACAAGTACACTCCTGCATTGTGATAACTGGATGTCCGTTTTCGTGGCTTCTCGACCATCGACAACACGCGGTCGCCCTCGCCTAACGCCACCGCACCGGTGTCCTCCCGTGTGTCATCGTGAGTGACGGCAACCGTCGCGCTAGCCCGTTTGCGCGTATGGAACCGTAACAACCGTTCCGGATCGATCTCGCAGAATGAATCACCGTTCAGAACAAGGAACGGGTTGCTCCGCACAAACGGCATGGCATGCGCCAGCGCCCCGCCGGTGCCCAGCGGGACCGGATCGCGCACAAACACCGTCTCATAGGCGCCGCGATGGCGGAGAAACCAATCCTCGATCATTTCGCCGAAATGTCCCGTGCTGAAAATGAACCGGCGCGCGCCATGGCGTAGGAAATGTTCGACCAGCAACGACACGAACGGACGGCCGTGAATCTCCGCCATCGGTTTCGGGCGGTCGGCCACGACGGATTGCAGCCTGGTGCCGAATCCCCCGCAGAGAATGATCACATCACAGTCGGCAAACGGAGCCATCAAGCGGCCTTTCCAATCAGGGTGGCCTTCAGCCGAGCGGCGGTCTGCGCAGAACTCTGCGCCCACACGTCATCCAGCATCAGCTGATCTTCCTGGTAAAACACGATTTGGGTACCCAGCCCCTCAAACTTGAACGGCACCTGGAGTAACCCCGGAAGCGCAAGGCGAATCCGCTCATGATCTTCCGGCCGTGCGAAGAGCAGCATGAAGCCGCCTCCGCCGGCACCCAGGAGTTTTCCTCCGAGCGCACCAGCCTCCCGGGCTGCCCCGTAGATCGCATCGATAGCCGGCGTGGTGATCCGCGAGGTCAACCGCCGTTTGAGCATCCAGGCCTCGTGCAGCATGGTGCCGAAATCGGCTAAATCCCGCTCACCGGTCAGAATCGATACCCCCTCATCGACCATCTGCAGCATCGTGGACAGTTCGCCTTGACGTTGTTTGGTGCGGTCGATTTGCTCGCGCGCAACTTCCGATGCAATGCGGGAAAATCCGGTGAAGTACAGTTGGAGGTGGCTTTGAAACGCCGCTAGTCGTTCCGGTCTCATGATGACCGGCGCATGGCCGATGTCGCCATTCTGGAAGAACGTCGCTTTGCACAGGCCGCCATGTGCCGCGAGCACTTGGTCCTGGCATCCCACGGCTTCGCCGAGCACATCCTGTTCGACATGGATGGCGGCTTGGGCCAACTGCGCTTTGCTGGGCATGATGTGTTGCAACGCGTAGAGCGTATGGAGCAAGCCGACAGTGAAGGAGGAACTGGATCCCAACCCGGTTCGTGCCGGCAAGTCGCCGTCGTGATGAATTTCCAGCCCGTCGTCGATATTGAGGTACTTGAGCACGCCGCGAACGGCGGGATGCTCGATCTCCTGATTGTTGTTCACCAGTTCGATGCGCGAATAGGCAATGCGTGTCCGATGCTCGAAGAACGGCGGCAATTGCCGGCAGCTGATGTAGCAATATTTATCGATGGTCGTCGCCAGGACCGCTCCGCCATGTTCCCGGAACCAGACGGGGTAATCGGTACCGCCACCGAAAAACGAGATACGAAACGGCGTTCGGCTGATGATCATCCTCGCCCTCCCTGCCGGTTCGCGATCGACTCAGACATTGGCATATTGACCGGCTTTAACGACCGTGTAGCATTTGATCAACTCGCGAATCCCCCGCTCCAACGACCATTCCGGCTTGAATCCGGTCTCGAGCAGACGTTGATTCGAAACAATGTAATCGCGTTTGTCCGGATCCTCGCCGATCGGGGCTTCGAAGGACACGAACTGCGGCAGCACGCGCTGGATTTCACGGCAAAGTTCAAGCTTCGACAGATTGGCATCGTCCAATCCGACGTTGTACGGCCGGTCCTTCATGGCGTCGAAATGGTCGATGGCATGGAGAAAGGTGCGTACGACATCACGAATATGGATGTAGTTCCGTTTGCAGTGACCTTCAAACACCACGACGGCCCGATCATGCACTGCGCGCCAGACGAAATCGTTCACCAGGAGATCCATGCGCATCCGCGGCGAGACGCCGAACACGGTGGCCAGACGTAAGGTAATGGCATTACCTCGGTCCAAGACGACTCGCTCGGCCTTCACCTTGGTTTCCCCATACAGACTGATGGGGCGAAGCGGCGAGTCTTCGGTGCACGGCACACCGGGTTGGCCGATGCCATACCCGCTGTTGGTGACGGGAAAAATGATCTGCTGGCGAGGAGACGAGAGTTTGCAGAGGAGTTGGACGGCTTCAAAGTTCACCGTATAGGCGCCGACCCGGTCTCTGTCGCAGAGGGGCGCTCCGACCAACGCGGCCAGCGGGATGATGATATCCGCCTTGCGCAATAAATCAGTCAGGAGCCGTTCATCCCGGCAGTCCCCTCGTACCACCTGAAATTTCTCTTCGGCACAGCAATCCATCAAACTGTTTTGCCGGTACATAAAATTGTCGAGGACGGTGACCGCGTACCCGCGATCCAACAATCGTCTGGTCAGGACGGAACCCAAATACCCGGCGCCTCCGGTGATGAGGACATGTGTTGATCCTGTCGTCATAATTAAACGAGCCCCTTCTGGCTATGCCATTCGTGCGGGACCACTCCCCTGCTCATGCGGCCTCCAACACGATGCGGGAAATCTGCAGGACGTCCTGGTCCGTCATCGAGGCGTGGTTCGGAAGAAAAAATCCGCAGTGATGCACCCGGTCCGCCACGGGAAAACTGGCTTTCCCGTAGCGATTCATCCAGAACGGATGCAGGCCCAGATTCCCGGCTGAAAAGATGCGTGTCTCCACTCCCTCGGCCACCAACGCCCGGACAATGCGTTTACGTTGTTCCGGGCTATCGGCCAGTAAGCCAAAGGAAATGCTGGCCACCTTGCTGCCTTGCGGCGGCCGCTGGGTATAAAACCGTTTCCCCAGTTGCTCGAGATAGCGATCGTGATTGGCCTGCCGCCGAGAGGTCATCGCATCCAGCTTGCGCAATTGCTCGAGCCCGATGAATGCGTTCAGATCGGTCGATCGGAGATTGAAGCCCGGCTCGTAAAACACGAAGGGGGAATGAAAGTCATCCACCTGATACTGTTGGACCAATTCCTGATGCCGTGCCGGATCCACGTCCTTGCTCCAGCCGTGGCTGCGCAACATGAGGAGGAGGTTCGTGAGCGCCTTGTCGCTGGAGGAGACCATGCCGCCTTCAATGGTGGACATCTGATGACCGAAGTAAAACGAAAAGCTCGCCATGTCCCCGAAGGTGCCGACTTTCCGGCCCTCGTACTCCGCTCCGATCGCGGCGCAGGCGTCTTCCAGGAGATAAAATCCGTAGCGGTCTTTGAGCGTCTGCAGTTCGCGCATGCGATGCGGCACTCCCAGGACTTGCACCAGCAGGACCGTCTGTGCCTGATGTCGTTTAAGGAGATCTTCAAGATGGTTGAGATCGAGGCCGAAAGTGTCGGGATCCGCCTCGCACATAAAGGGCGTAAACCCGAATTGAATGGCCGGAGCGATGGAGGTGACCCACCCGACGCTCGGAACAATGACGTTCGTGTTGCGCAACCGCCCCGACCGCAGCAAGGCGTAATACATGAGGAGATTGGCCGACGATCCTGAATTACAGTGCACCGAATAGGGCCGTCCCAGCCACTCGGACCACTGCCGCTCGAACTCGACGGTCACCGCCCCTTTAGTCAGCCGCGGATAGGTGCGCAGCCACTCGATCAAATGATCAATGTCCTGCCGGTCGATCGTATCCTGAGCCAGGCACCATCGTGGATTGAGCTTGGCACTCTGTGCGTGAAGCGTCATGGTTATGGTCCCTCTTGCGCCAAAAAGGAGGCCTGCGTCTGTCAACAGACCAGGCACGGCATCAAGATACCAATCAAGATGTATGCCACTGAGGATGTCAGGAGGAGGATTGTGAAACCGTAGGATTTCTTAGTCGTAGGACGGAAGTGAGGCGTGTGACCGGGCAAAAAATTCCCAGTCATCGGCAACCGCTGTAGTCTAGGCGGACTCGAAGGAATGCTTTTGGAGGACGAACGATTCCAGGGCTTTTTTGACCGATCCTCCCCACCCCCGATACTCGATGGTTTCCTTCCCATCGAACCGGAACTCCAGGCCGAGATGCGTTCCGTCTTCCTGCATTGACACGTTTCGGACGACCCCTGTCAGATTGTTGACGTGGCCTGTCCCCACGATTTCGAACTCCGCACGCAAGACCATGCCTGGGAAAAAGTCCTGCATCGGCCGTTGTAGCAGCACCGCACAGCCGGACGCGCTGAGATCGATTAGCAGTCCACCGATACGTGATGGACTGCCGGAGACCTGATTGCGCAGGTGTGAATCCACTTGCAACAGCACGATGGGTTCCTGCGCCGTGACACGTCCATGTTTGCGGAGCGGTACTTCCTCCAGCGTAGCGGGAAAGGCCAACAGTAAAAATGGAAACGGCTGCAATTGCGCATGAAGCACCTCGGTGCGGTATCCGATCATTTTCCCGTTATAGATGTATCGCAGCAGACAGGGCGTTCCCGCAGCGCAGGGAATGGGTTGCCCGAAGTGAAATGGCCATTCAGAGACGATCCAGCTACGTTCTTTCCATCCCAGGACGGACGAGCCGTACTGCGCCCCAGTGCCCTCGGTGGGCAGACTCAGTTGCAGCGAGAGGCCGACTTCGAGGAAGGAAGCAGGATGGCGGTGCACGATGAGATCAC
>DAONAB010000091.1:0-4671 GCA_035400805.1 Nitrospira sp.
TGGAACTCGCGGGTCCAGAGGAGTACAGTCCTGAACAAGTCGCTACTGCTCTTGGCGCGATTCTCGGTCGAGCCGTCTCCGTGCAGGCCGCACCGCTGAGCGTCGTGGTCCCGACATTCACGTCGTTCGGGTTCTCCACCGAAGCGGCGGGATTGTTCGAAGAGATGTACACCGCATTTTCCAAGGGCGCTCTCAGGTACGAGCGTCCCGAGTCACTCGTGCGGGGAACGACCTCTCTCGCGGAAGCATTGCGGGGGATGGCGTAAGGAAGGAGGCCGACATGCGAACAGACACCATCAACGGCAAAGAGCTTGTGGGAATCTACCAGGCAGGCTCTCATCATATGGTGGGAGACGGCTTTCCGGTACGCAACATGATTCCAGGCGCCGGGGTTGAAGAACAACTGTCTCCGTTCTTGATGCTCGACTATATGGGCCCCGAGGAGTTTCCGCCGACCACGCATCGACTGGGTGTGGGTGAACATCCGCATCGAGGGTTCGAGACGGTGACGATCATGTACCACGGGAAAGTCGCGCATCGTGACTCGACCGGAAGCGGAGGCGTCATCGGGCCTGGTGATGTGCAGTGGATGACGGCCGCGTCCGGCGTGGTGCACGAGGAGCTGCATGAGCAAGAATTTGCGAAAAAGGGCGGTCTCTTGGAAGGAGTCCAGTTGTGGGTGAATCTGCCGAAGGCGTACAAAATGACGACGCCCCGGTATCAGACGTTGCTCAATAGTGACATTCCGACGGTGGAGCTTGAGGGAGGAGCGGGCCGGCTCCGCGTCATCGCTGGAGAATTTCGCGGAGTGGCAGGACCGGCGAAGACCTTCAGCCCGGTGCATCTCTATGACCTGCGTCTGGCAGCAGGTCACCGGATGGAACTCGACTTGCCCGAAGGGTTCAATTCGTCCCTGTTCGTGCTCCATGGGCAGGTTGTGGTGAACGGGTCTCAGACGGTGGACGAAGTGCGAATCGGGCTGCTCGGGCAACGAGGTGAACGAGTGGTGCTGGAGGCGAAGCAGGAGGCGACCATTCTTGTGCTGAGCGGCCAGCCCATTGCGGAGCCGATTGCCCGGTACGGTCCGTTTGTGATGAACACGCGTGATGAGATTATTCAAGCGGTGCAGGATTACCAAGCGGGAAAGATGGGACACTTGTCATGACCGCGCCCGTGCTGACCGTTGAAGTGTATTCTGACGTGGTCTGTCCCTGGTGTTATGTCGGGAAGCGGCGGCTGGAACAGGCGCTGGAATCGTCGGGGAGGCACCAATCGGCCCTGGTATTTTGGCGCCCGTTCCAACTGAATCCGACCATGCCCAAGGCCGGCATGGATCGCCGCGTCTACCTCGAAGCGAAGTTCGGCGGCCCGGGGGAAATGGAGGCGATTCAGAATCGAATTGCCGGTGCCGGCGTAAGTGCGGGCATCGAGTTCGCGTTCGACCGCATTGCGCGCACGCCGAATACGTTCGATGCCCACCGGTTGATCTGGTTTGCCCAACAACAGGGCCGTCAGGACGCCGCAGTGGAAGATCTGTTTCACGGATACTTCACCGAAGGCCTGAATATCGGCGAGCACGACGTGCTGGTGTCGCTTGCCGCTCGAGCCGGCTTGGACGGAGCCGCGGTCGGTCGTTTCTTGCAGAGTCAGGACGGAATCGAGTCGGTGCGACAGGAAGAGGCACGCGGGCGCCAATTGGGAATCCGAGGAGTTCCCTACTTTCTCTTGAATGGAAAGACCGTGGTGTCTGGCGCGCAGCCGGTCGAGACCTTTCTCGAGGCGATCGAGCAGACAACCAGGTGAGGAGACAGAGACATGGCGGTTCACGTCTATGGATGCAACCATATCGTTATCGAAGTCACCGACGCCAAACAGGCCGTGAAATTCTATTCGGATGTGTTCGGCCTGGAAATGTTACGCGGTGGAGAGGGTGCCGCCTGGTGTAAGCTAGGCGAGCATCAATTTCTGGCTATTTTCGAAGTAAAGACGTTGCAGCCGGATCGCATGAAGCATTTCGGCTTGATGGTCCGCGATGCCGACCAGATCAAAGAAGTCCGGCGCAAGCTCACCAAAAAGTACAAGCTGAAGATGGAGCCCCATTTCCGGTGCGATTTTCGCGACCCTTGGGGAAACCGTATCCAGGTAGGCGACCTGTCGGATGAATCACTGGTCTGGCTGCTCCCCTATCAGGAAGTCCAGAAGGCGGGGATCAGCTTCACCAAGCCCTCACGCGCGAGATCAGGAGAAGGAGCGACAACATGAAGGATCTGGAGCAGGTGCGCAGGCTTGCGAAAGATCTCACCAAGACCTATCCTCGCAGCCCGAGGGAGATGCTGGGCGGGTATGTCATCGGCGCTCGGTGTGTCGATAAATGCCGGGCGTTTCTCGTGGGGATCAACGGCGACTATAACTATTGGCCCTGCTCGCTGGCCGCGTTGCTGTTCACCTTCACCGGCATCAGCCCGGAACAGTTCAAGGAGATCGTCGCGACCGGAGCCACCGACGAAGAGCTCGGCGACTGGCTCAAAGCCCATAGCAAGGTGCAGGATCGACAGATGATCATCGAATGGAATAACAAGATGCGGGATCTGCGTCTCTCCGAGATGGCTCCTGCAGTGCAAGCGTATATGGAAGACTACATTCCGAAATATGTCCCGAGCCACCGCCCCGCCTACACCTATTTCGATGTGTACGATCTTGAAGAGAAACGCTTGTGACGAGCGGCCTTGCCGCAAAAGTCGATAGGACTGTGACATGCCGGATGCGAGGTGGACAGAGATCGGGTCGGTCGAGGAACTCCAACGGAAGCCATTGCAGGAAGTGGTCTGTGGCAACACCAAGCTGGCTCTCAGCTACCAGGACGGGCAGTTCGCGGCGATCTTCGGAATCTGCAATCACATCGGCGGACCGTTAGGTGAAGGGCGGATCGACGGCGACTATGTCGTCTGCCCCTGGCACTACTGGAAGTTTCATCGCCAAACCGGCCAGGGCGAGCCGGGCTATGAAGGCGACCGGGTCGCGAGTTATGCCGTGAAGGTGGAGGACGGACGGGTCTTTGTCGATCTGACTCCTGTCACGAAGCGACAGAAACCGGCCAAACTCCCACACCCGCTGGCCCGCCCGATCGTTCGCGCCGAAGGCCGTATCCGCGTGCTTGGTATTGCCACTACGGCTATGACGATGGATCAGCCACGGTACAGTGCGTCCGACGCGCTCCTGGAGGCCGCACTGGACTATGCGCGCGAGCAACTGCAGCTCGATACGCAGCTTATTCGGCTGCGGGAGTTGTCGTTCCGGCCCTGCGAAGGGTTTTATTCGAAAGCGGCAGAAGCCTGTACCTGGCCCTGTTCGATTACCCAGATGGACCCGTCGGATCAAATGGATCGAGTGTATGAGGGGATTGTGCATTGGGCAGACGTGATTCTTGTGTCGACACCGATCAGATGGGGCGGAGCCAGCAGCCTGTATTACAAAATGGTTGAACGGCTCAATTGCGTCCAGAATCAAGAGACGATCGCCAACCGGCATCTCCTGAAAGATAAAGTCGCCGCATTCATCATCATGGGCGGCCAGGATAATGTGCAGGGCGTTGCCGGGCAATTGATGACCTTTTTCGCCGAGGTCGGTTGTCAGTTCCCCCAATTTCCCTTTATCGCCCATTCACGCGGGTGGAGCGCGGAAGACATGGAGCGAAACAATCGCGAGGTGCAGGAGAGCCGGGAGTTGCGTGAAGGCGCGGAAGCACTCGTCACCCGGGCGGCGGATTTGGCGCGGCTCATGCTTGAGGCGCGCGTGACCCCGGCTCCCCTCGCCCGGGGTGGCCGCAAAGCGCATCAACTCGATAGTGAGCCGACGGGATAATGGAGAGCCATTTGCAGGGAGGCGGACGCATGTCGGGTCAGGATCATACCGCGGCACATCTGGATCACCTTTCCCGGGCGCTGTTGCGCCTTCATAAAGCATTGCTGGACGGTGAACGGGTGTCGTACGAACGGGTGCATGGGCGGATCCCGACCAATGGCGCATTTTTTCAGTTAGTCCTCGGGGATGCCTGGTTTGCGTGGTTGCGTCCTCTGTCCCAACTGATGGCGCGGTTGGATGAGTTGTCCGAAGATAAAGAGTCTTCGAACCACGACGAGATCACGGTGGTGATCGGCTCCGTGCGGACCCTGTTGACGCCGTCCGAAGACGGCAATGGCTTCGGCCGGAACTATTATGATGCCTTGCAACGGGAGCCTGACGTAGTGCTGGCTCACGCCGCTGTGCGGGCGCTCCTGCGATAACAGGACAGGCCGAGGAAGGAGTCACGACGATGAAAGCGCACTATTTAGGGCATGTCGTGTTTTATGTGAAAGAGCTGCAGCGTTCGCTGGCGTTCTACCGCGACTTGTTAGGATTCCACGAAGTCGGGCGGATTTTTAATGGTGCTGCGGCCGCACTGACATCCGGCCGCACGCATCATGAGTTGCTGCTGATCCAGGTCGGTGATGCGCCGGCGCCGCCCACTGGTCGCAGGCGAGGGCTGTACCACATCGGCATCAAAGTCGGTGACAGCCTGGACGAGCTACGGACGGCCAAACGTGAGTTGGAGCAGGCCGGCATCATGATCGACGGCATGAGCGACCATACGGTCAGTCAGAGTCTCTACCTTCGTGATCCGGACGGCAACGA
>DAONAB010000091.1:4771-8134 GCA_035400805.1 Nitrospira sp.
GGGACCTATTATTGGTGCCGCTGCGGGCTCTCGAAGAAGCAGCCATTTTGTGACGGATCTCACAAGGGAACCAGCTTCACGCCCATGGAGTTCACCACGACAGAGAAAAAAACCGTCGCCTTATGCCAGTGCAAGATGACGAAGAACCCTCCGTTTTGCGACGGGACGCATAAATCCCTCTGAGCTCCGCAGGGGCAGCCTGGTGGCAGGTCACGGGCGGGAGAAGGCATGGGTGAGGTGATGAACGATCAGGAATATTTGCTCACGCTCATCGAGCGGCGCATGGTGGCGGAGGGGACGATGGCGTTTCACTTCGACAAGCCGCCGGGGTTTGTTTTCACGCCCGGCCAATTTGTGGATCTGACGCTCACCGAGCCCTCTGAGACGGACGCGGCCGGCAACACCAGAGCGTTTTCCATTGCCAGCGCCCCGCAGGAACCCACCCTGATGGTGGCCACGCGCCTTCGCGACACCGCGTTCAAGCGCGAATTGCAACGCATGCCGATCGGCTCAACCGTCCGGATGGAAGGGCCGTTCGGCAAGCTCGTGCTGCACAGCGACCAGACTCGTCCCGCCGTCTTTTTAGCCGGGGGAATCGGGATTACGCCCTTCCGCAGCATGGTGGTGGGGGCGGCGCTGCAACGGTCGCCCCATCCCATGGTTCTCTTCTACTCAAACCGACGGCGTGAGGATGCGCCATTCCTGGATGAACTGCAGTCCTTGCAGGAAAAGAATCCTCACTATCGCTTCGTGGGCACCATGACGGAGCCTGCAACAGCATCCCGCCCCTGGACCGGTGAAACCGGGTACCTCAACGCCGCGCTGCTCTCCAAATATCTCGTCGACAATGAGAAGCCGATCTATTACGTCGTGGGCCCTCCCGGCATGGTTGTGGCGCTCCGTACCATGCTCAAGGATAAAGGCATCGACGACAGCGATATTCGAATCGAAAAATTTGCGGGCTACTAACCGGATGGGAAGCGATGACGCAGCTCACTCGACAGAGACGGCAACACCGGTTGATCGGTGCGGTGGCCGACCACTGACGTGAGAGTGCTGCTTCGTGTCGCCATGGGGCACAGTCCGCGATGACACAGGGCAGGAACGCGGTGGGAGTGAGCGATTCTTCCAACCTCGACAGGTACCGGGCGCTGTTGCGCGTGGCGGAAGCGATTGCCAGTCATGCCGACCTGTCCGCGCTCGTGCAGGATCTTGCGCGGTTGCTACCCTTGGTCGTGCCCGTCAACTTCGTCGGGTTGTCCCTGCACGATCCCCAGCGCGGAGTCATGCGCCTCCATGCGCTCCGCGCCAATGTTCCCGCGGACATCATCGGTGGACACGAAAGCGCTCCGGCGGACACGCCGGCCGGCCTGGTCTGGGAAACTCAGCAGCCGTTGTTGTTGAGCGACTTGTCTGCGGAACCGCGCTGGCCGAACGTGATTGGATTGATGCGTGAGGACGGGGTGCAATCCTGCTGTCTGGTGCCGTTGACCTCTGCGACGCAGAGATTGGGGGCCTTGGAGTTTTCGAGCCGCGAACAGCAGGCCTATGGCATCGCAGATATGGAATTGATGCAGCAGGTGGGGCGGCAAGTGGCGGTGGCGGTGGAAAATGTGCTGAACCGCGAAGCCGCAAAAGCCTCACGGCGGGATGTCGAACGGCAGCGCGATCGCTTCAGTCTGTTGTTGCGCATGACCAATACCATCGCGTCGACGTTGGACTTGCGGGAAGTGTTCCAGGCGGTGAGCCTCTGTCTGCGCGAGATGATCCCCCAGGAATATGCCAGCGTGATTCTCTGCGACGGCCAGACGCAGCGCGTCCGTCTTCATGCACTCGATTTTCCCGACAATGAAGGCGCGTTGACCGAGGGGGCACTGTCGGATGTGACCGGTTCTCTCGCCGGTCTGGCGTTTGAGCGGAGGCGACCTGCGATTGCCAACACTCTGTTGGAACTGAAGGCGTTTTCTCACGACGTGCCTCAACTCCTGGTGAGGAAAGGGTTCCGCTCCATGTGCTCGTTGCCGCTGCTCTCGCGCGACCGCGTGATCGGCTGCTTGAATCTGGCGAGTCATCATGAACAAGCCTTCGGCGAGCACGATGTTGAGTTCTTGAGCCAGGTGGCCAGCCAGATCGCGTTGGCCGTCGACAATGCCGTGGCCTATCAGGAGATCCACACGCTCAAAGATCGGTTGACGGAGGAAAAGCTCTACCTGGAAGAGGAAATTCGAGTGGAGCACGGCTTCGACGACATCATCGGCGACAGCCGGGCGTTAAAGCAGGTCCTGGGGCAAGTCGAAATCGTGGCACCGACCGACGCCACGGTGCTGATCCTGGGTGAAACCGGCACCGGGAAAGAACTCATCGCCAGGGCGATCCATCGCCTGAGTGGTCGGCACGCGCGCACGTTCGTCAAACTCAACTGTGCGGCCATTCCCACCGGGTTGCTGGAAAGTGAATTGTTCGGCCACGAGCGGGGAGCGTTTACCGGAGCCATCGCTCAGAAAGTCGGCCGGTTCGAGTTGGCCCATGGGGGCACGATCTTTCTGGACGAGGTGGGGGAAATTCCGTTGGAGCTGCAGTCCAAACTGCTCCGGGTGCTGCAGGAACAGGAGTTCGAACGGCTGGGGAGTACCCGCACGATTCGCGTGGATATCCGGCTGGTGGCGGCCACGAATCGTGACCTGGCCACATTGGTCGAAGAAGGCCGGTTTCGCAGCGATTTGTATTACCGGCTGAACGTGTTTCCGCTCAACCTGCCGCCGCTGAGGAATCGGCGAGAGGACATTCCGATGCTCGTGCGGTATTTCGCGCAGCACTATGCCGCACGCATGAAGAAAACCATCGAATCCATTCCCGCGCCGACGCTGGAAGCCCTATCCCGTTATCACTGGCCCGGCAACATTCGAGAATTGGAGAATCTGGTTGAGAGAGCCGTGATCCTCACACAAGGATCGCAGTTGCACGTGCCGCTTCAGGAACTGAAGCTCGAGGCGCGGCAGGCTCCGGCTCCGGCAGCGACGCTTGAGGATGCCGAACGCGACCAGATCCTCCGGACACTGCGCGACACCCGTTGGGTGATCGGCGGGCCGGACGGCGCGGCCGCTCGCCTGGGCCTCAAACGCACTACCCTGTCCTCGAAAATCAAGAAGCTTGGTCTTTCTCGCCCTACCGAATAATTGCCCGGTGCCCCCTACCACCTCGGCGTGATTACTGATTCAATGTGAAGAGGAAGCGTCGCGCGGAGTTCACACCCATTTCACGGAGGACAGCATGAGGATGCACAACACGGTTCGAGTTGCGATCGGGACACTGGTTCTAGCCGGAGCACTGGTCGGTGCCGGCTGCCACCGTCACCATACGCCG
>DAONAB010000091.1:8234-10043 GCA_035400805.1 Nitrospira sp.
GATCGTACCGACACTGACGAGCGGTGTCGTCACATGACGAACACTCGTCGTAACCTATTCGTCACTTCCCCATTCTGCTTCCCGACACACCTCTCCCCTATCGGTGGCTTCCTGTGGTGATTCAATGAGTTGCACCATCGCTTCCAGGCATGCGTTCCGCTGGAATGCGGTTTGCGATACGACCAGGCAAGACCGCATGACCAGGGGTGATGCGAGGACCACCAGAGGAACATCACACCAAGGAGGAAGCCATGATGAATCATCGTCATTCAACAGAACGTCCACACTCGCGTTGGTCCGGAGCACAGTCGCTGTCAGGCGCCATGCTCGTGGGATTGTTGCTGGCCGCAGCGCCTGGTTGGGCCAGCGACGGCGACAGAACCACGCACCGACCGGGTACCCACATGAACGTGACCGGGGTTGTCTCCCAGGTACAGCCGGACCTCCTGACCGTGAAGACCTCGTGGGGTCGCGTGCGTATTGCCTCTGCCACGGCGCCGAACAATCTGGAGGTGGGTGAGGAAGTCGTGATGCAGGTGAACGAGAACAATGTGGTGGTTGATGTGCATCGGAAAGGCGACGCGTCTCATTCGCATCGCTTCGTGTCCGGCAAGCTGGCCTATGCGTCGTTAGACAGACGAGAGATCAAGCTCTGGACGCCGGAAGGAGAACAGACCTTTGCCGTGCAGACTGGGCGGTCGCAACTGTCGGGCGTGGACGAAGGCACCCCCATCGCAATCGAACTGAACGAAGCCGGGAAGGTCATCGATATTCATCGCCTCACGTTGGAACTGGAGATCGATGAACATCCTCATACGTTGTCCGGCTCGCACCTGACCTTGAATGGTGAGGTGACGAAGATTCAATCGGGATTGGTCTATGTGCAGACACCGGTTGGCCGGTACACGATCAGCACGAAGACGGCGCCGCCCGATGCCGCGGTGGGTGATGAGGTGACCTTGTGGCTAAACGAGGAAAACCTGGTCATTGATCACCATGGCAAGCAGAAGAACCGGCTGGGAGCGCATCGTGTGATTGCCGGGAAGCTGATCTATGCAGGCCTCACCAAGAAAGAAATCAAACTCTGGACGCCGGATGGCGAGCAAGTCTTCCCGCTGGATCGGATGGAAGTGAAGACCAAGCCGATCGCCGAAGGCACGAAGGTCATTGTGGAATTGGATGAGCACGGAACGGTAATCGACCTCAGAAAGTCAGAGTCGTAACCGGCGGAGAGATGTATACGGAGCGGTCGATCCGTCGATCGAAAGGCCACGTCGTTAAGAACGGCGTGGCCTTTCTGTTTTGTCGTCCCGCTCACACTCGCGACTCCCCCACCCGTGGAACCGTGACGACGCCCATCGTCACCTGACGAGACTTCGTCGCGGCCGCGTCGTCACGGGAATCGAACCTTAGCGTACGGCGGTGCAGATGAGGATAAATTCTCGCGTGATATGAATGTGTTAGAGGGATCTGCGCCGAAGCATGCCGTGAGGAACGGCCTTTGCTGATACCGAGGCATAACAACGCAGTGAGAGAAGGGAGGGTGAATCCATGAAAAGCGCGACGGTGTCGCTCTGGTGGTACGGACTGTTAGCAGGCCTTCCCCTCATCACCCTCGGTTTGTTGGTCAGGGATTGGATCAGACAGCCGGTCTGGCAGAGCGTGGGGATGCAAAGACACAAGCGGTAAATCATCCGACAACACATAGGAGGTGCCACATGTACACATTTTTCAGAACAGATGATTCCTGGGCAGGTTTGATTTTGCGGGTGGTTCTGGGCGGAGTGATCTTTGCCCACGGCGCACAGA
>DAONAB010000092.1:0-10040 GCA_035400805.1 Nitrospira sp.
TACGTCGATGGGGGTTATCATATCCTGGGGTCATTGGCCTCTGTCGACTAAGAGGCCTGGGGGCTGCCCGCACAGTCCTTGTCGCATGCCCTGCTTGATCGAGCCGATGTCATGACGCGGCGTAGGCTGGGTTTTTTCGGCTCGTTCTTCTTGATCCTCTTCATCCTTCTTCTCACGCTTGGCCTGGCCATACCCTCCTTCTCTGCCGATCTCTCCGATCGGGAGGAGGACGGGTTGTTGGGTGACGTCCTGTCCGTCGAAACCAGAGAGAGCCTTCTGGTGCAAACCGATCAGTATGATCCGGTCGGTCGCCTCATCGAGCGCGTTCAGAGCGGCGTGGAAACCTCTCCGGGACTATGGCCGCTTCGATTTGTCTATACTTACGACCAGGCAGGACGACGGACTGCCGAGGTCGTGCTGGATGCGCGGGGCGCCGTCGTGAAAGAGACGCGCTCGGTCTACGACGACCGCGGGAATCGCTCCGCCGAGCTGGCGGTTTGGGGCGACGGCACCTTCGAGAATGTCTCCCTGTATGAATACGACGACGCGCATCGACGAGTCAGAGGGCTTCACTTTAATGGTGTGCAAGTGATCAATCGAAATCTGTATGCCTTCGACCCTGCCGGACGGCTGGTGCGTGAGCGGTTCGAACGAAACTATCACTACAATGCAGCCGGGGCGCAGGTTGTCATGACCGATCGGTTCGATACCGGGTATGAAGTCGCCATCGTCTATGATGAGCAGGGGTATGTTCGCGAGAAAGTGGTGTCCGATCTCCTGAGCCGACCACAGGGCCGCTCGGAGTTTCGGTACGACGAACGGGGCAATCAGAATGAAGAACGCATCTTGAATGCCAAGGGACAGGTCACGGACCGCAAAGTCTACCGCTACGAATATGATGCCGTGGGGAATTGGATCAAGGAAACGCTCCAGTGGTGGGCCGTGGCTGATGGCCGCGAGACGCTCAAGCAATCTTCTGTTCGCGAGCGGAGCATCATCTACCACTAACCCCAGTCGCCAGTGTTTGTTTCAGGCGCGCTGGTGCCTCTATGCCACCGCGAGTTCTTGGCAGGTTGCTGATGGGGACAGGATGCGCGCACCATTGTTCTCGTATGCGATGACGTAGAAAGATTCCGGTGATAGGTCGGTGAGGGAAAGAGCAAGGAACATTGTGAACCGATTGCGTCTGCTGAGTTCTATCGTGGTTATGATGTTGGCCTGTGCAGTCGGTGAACGCGGAGCCTGGGCAGGGGACGATCTCGCGCCACTCCTGACGCGCGGGCCTCTGCGAGTGTCCAACGACAATCCCCGATACTTTGCGGACTCCGAGAATCGAATCGTCTACCTGACGGGATCCCACTCCTGGGAAAACTTTCAGGACATCACCGACGCCTTCGACTATCAGGCCTATCTCGATCGTCTGGCAGCATTGAATCATAACTTCATTCGATTGTGGGTCAGCGAATCCATCCAATCCGACGGAGGGTGGCTCATGCATCCTCCCGCCCGGAAAAACCCGGTCGTCCCGCTTCCTTATTTGCGCACCGGTTCTGGAGTCGCATTGGACGGGGGGCCTCGCCTGGATGTGTCCCAATTGAATCCAGCCTATTTTGAACGGCTTAGGGCCAGGGTCCAGCAAGCCGGTCAGCGTGGGGTCTACGTCTCCGTCATGCTCTTTCAGGGCTTCAGTGTGGTCGAGCGCGGCGCGTGGAAGGCGCATCCATAATAATGTGAACGGCATCGACGGGGACGCGAACGGGGATGGAGTGGGCAAAGAGGTGCATCGGTCGCCGACATCTCAGGTGTTGAATGTGCAAGAGGCTTACGTGCGGAAGGTGCTGGACACACTGCACGACCTGGACAACGTGTTATACGAAGTCGTCAACGAAGCCATTCCGGAGTCGGTGCCCTGGCAATATCATTTTATTCGCTTCATCAAACAGTATGAACGGGACCGTCAGTATGCAGCCCATCCCGTCGGGATGACCTTCTTCCAACTCGGCGAATTCGGGGGCGGCGACAACGCCACGCTGTTCGACAGCCCGGCCGACTGGATCTCTCCCGGCGGTTATACCAAGTACGCGCGCAATCCTCCCGTGGCCGACGGCCGCAAGGTGATGCTCCTCGATACGGATCACATTCACGGCATCGGCGGGGACCAGGACTTTGTCTGGGAAAGCTTCTTCCGGGGATATAATCCCATCTACATGGACCCGCTCGGCGCGTTGCATGAGTTGACCATCGGGGAGCCGGTGCTGAATGAGCCTCAACATGAGCGTGCGCGAATGGCGATGGGGGAAGCGCGCCGATGGGCCGAACGCCTGGATCTCAAACGGACGCTGCCGCACGAGGAATTGGCCTCGACCGGGTATTGTCTGGCAGATCCTGGGCAGGCATATCTGGTGTATGTGCCTGCCTCCGCGTCGTCGCATTCAACGCCGGATGTCAGCAGGCCCCTGACCGTCAATCTTACCGGGGCGGTGGGTGGGTTCGTTGGGGAATGGATCGACCTGGAGCAATCCTCGGCGATGCCCGTCTCCGAGCGGATCGAAGGCGGCGGAGAACGACTGCTCACCGTGCCGTTTCGGGGAGCAGGTTTGCTGTATGTCTATCGACAGAAAGACTAGCGCTGTCAGGAAGGGTGTGCGGCGCGAACCGCCATGCAAGCCCCCTTTTTTACGGCGTCAGCGGTCTCGTTATGGGGGCGCCCGGCTTGGCCTCGTGAGACAAGGTCGAGCCTTCTTGCGGCAGGATGCGGAAATGCGTGACGGCAAATGAGACGGCTTGTCCGACCGTAAAATTGCAGCGGCGAAACTCTTCCTTGTTCGTGCGAGAGCGCAAGATCAACCGGTCCGGCGTCTCAATCTCCAGTCGGTAGGCGACCCCGAGAAAATAGATGTGGCAGGTTCAACCGGTGATAGCAACACCCTCTGGGGTACAGTGGCTAGGGCCATTCAGCCTTGTTGTCAAGGGGGCGCTAATCTTGTATACCTCTCCCACCGGTTACGCTCTGTTACGTAGTTAAACGGCAGAGACGGTGTCAAGCCACTCGGCTGTGTCGCAACTGGAGGAGGGTGCGATGGGGCGATGTGAGCGGATGTTTCGGGCTGTAGGGGTTGTCCTCGCCCTGGCGTTTACGCTGGTAACGAGCCTTCCACTACACGCCCAGACCGTCCTCTTCGGCCCCACACAGTATACCCGCACCGCCGGGCCGCCCAATCAATTCACGGCCACGTTTGCGCTCTCCGCCGGCACGACCGCGCCCTATACCATCCACATCGTCAATGGCAACGCGGATGGGACCAAGCGGATCTCCTCCGCGACGATCAAAGTGAACGGCCTGCAGGTGGCCGGTCCCGGCGATTTCGGTCAAAACGTCGCGGTGATCGACCGGACAGTGTCCTTGCAACCGACGAATACCCTGGAGATTCGCCTGACCAGCGCGCCCGGTAGCCTGCTTACGATCAGCCTGTTGGATACCAGTGCCGGATCTCAGCCGACCTTCCTCGCGCCGAATCCACTGAATCTTCTTGCCGGGGCCAGCGGGACCGTCTCGGCGGCACTTGCTCCTACGCCCACCGCCGCCGGCACTCTGGCCGTGAGCAGTGCCAACGTTGCGGTTGCGACCGTCCCAACCTCCATTGCATTCATGGCCGGGCAATCCAGCGTGCCGATTTCGGTCACAGCGGTGGCCGCGGGCTCCACCACCATCACTGCGATGCTCAATGGCGGGAGTGCGGCTAGCCAAGTCACCGTGAGCCCCGCCGTGCCCACCATTACCGGCTTCACCCCGACCAGCGGCCAGCCGGGGACATCCGTGACGGTCACCGGCGCCAACTTCGTCAACGTGCAGACGGTGACGTTCAACGGCGTCTCGTCCACGTTTACGGTGACCAGCCCGACGACGCTGATAGCGGTCGTACCACCCACGGCCACGACCGGTTCCCTTACGGTGCAGACTCTTGCCGGCACGGCCACCAGCGCGGCCAGCTTCACGGTGATCCCGGCCCCGACCCTCACGAGCCTGCAACCGGCCACACTCTCAATTGCCCAGGGGAGCACCGGCACGCTGACTGTGACGCTCAATGCCGTTCAACCCGCCGATACGATCGTCACGATGGCGTCCAGCACTCCCACAGTGGCCACGGTGCCGGGCAGCATCACGGTTCCGGCTACCCAACTCAGTGCCCCGATTGCCGTCACCGGGGTGGCACTCGGTCAGGCCGATATCACGGCCTCGCTGAACGGTACCAGCGCGACCAGCGCCGTCACCGTGATACTCGGGTCGCCCTCGATCATAGGGAGCAATCCTGACAGTGGACCGGCTGGCACCGTTGTGACGATTGCCGGGAGCAGTTTCAACCCGACGGCCGCGAGCAACCAGATAGCCTTCAATGGGCACCCTGCCATTGTGAGTTCAGTGAATACGGCAGGCACGGCGCTTGTCACGACCGTGCCGCAGGGGGCAACGAGCGGACCAGTGACGGTCACCACACTGGTGTCACCTCCGGCCACCGGGCCGGTCTTCACCGTCACAGTGCCGGACTTTACGGTGGCCGCCTTGCCCACTTCGTTGCTCCTGCCGGTGACTGGCCAAGGAACCGTGGCCGTCACGGTGGCAGGCAGCAACAACTTTTCAGGCCTCGTCTCCCTGTCCACGCTGGGGGTCCCGACAGGCGTCTCGGCGGTCTTTGCCTCGACGACACTCGCCGCAGGCCAGTCAGGCATGCTCAACGTGACGACCACCGCGGCGACTACGGCAGGGACCTATCCCGTGACTGTGCAAGCAACCGGCCTGGTGAACGGTAGTCCTATCGACAAGACCGTCACGGTGAATCTGGAGGTGTTGAGCGGAGGCCTCACGTCGTTTGCAGGCCAAGTTCAAGATGAAGACAACCAGCCGGTCAAAGGCACACGAGTGACGATGGGGGCGGTTCATGCTATCACGGACGCCGGCGGCAACTTCCTGCTGCAGAATCCCCCGGTCGGGGTGGACCAGTTATTCCTTATCGATGGTGGGCCGGCTTCGACGCCAGGGCGCAACTTGCCGATTATTCCCTACAAGGGCACCATCGTTGCTGGGCAGGCCAATGTGCTGAGTTTTATTCCGAAGCTGCATGTTCAGAAGACCACGGGCCTGGTCGATATTGCCGACAGCAGCGTGCAGCGTGTCGTGACCGATCCGGAGTTGCCTGGCTATCAGATGACCATCCCTGCCGGCGCGACCATCACCGGATGGGATGGACAACCTAATACGCAAGTGTCCATCCGTCGCGTCCCGCTGGACCAGAATCCCCTACCGCCGATTCCGGGCGACCGCGTGGCCACAGATATCTACATGGACTATTTCGGAAAGGCAGGCGGCGGCACCGCTTCGGAACCGATTCCCATCACGTTGCCGAATGATTTGAATCTGCCTCCCGGGACATCTTCGGAACTCTGGTTTTATGACGAGGCCCCTGATGGGAGTCGGCCTAATCAGTGGGCCAAGCTGGGAACAGCCACAGTTTCGGGAGACGGTAACCAGCTCGTGCCCGATATTGATCCGGCCACAGGAAAAGCCTACGGTCAACCCCGGTTTTGTTGTGGTGGCATCTTTGCCGCTATGCTGCGAGCCGCCTTCGATCTCATCAACAATCAGGTCAACGGCCAGCCGCAAACGCCGAACGGGGCGAAAGGGGGGGAGCCAGTCGATCTCGGCACCGGCGCGTTCAATTTGGAAAAGACCGACATGGTCTTGCCGGGGCGTCTGCCGATCACGATCACCCGTCACTATCGGAGCAATGGCCCTGCCACCGGCCCCTTCGGTCCCGGCACGAGTCACGGATACCAGGTCGTGGTGCGCGCGGAAGCGAATGTCCGAACGCTCTTCATGCCGGACGGTAGCCGCATGCAATTCCGCCAGCAGCCTGACGGAACATTTCGGAATAGTTCAGAGCCGACCGTGAGGGGCGCGGTGTATTCCGAAGTGAACGGCCGGGTATTGCGGTTCAAAGATGGGACAACATGGACATTCGGCGCCGGCTCGCAGGGCTTCTTCTTTCTCACCGCCCTGGCCGATCGCAACGGCAATCAGCTGACGTTGACGCGAAGTGGGGCCACGTTAAATGTGACGGCCGTCACCGCGCAGGATGGCCGTCAACTCACGTTGGCCTACGATGCCGGGAACCGCATCACACAGATCACGGATCCTATCGGGCGGGTCGTGCAATACCAGTATGGTGGGTCCGGTCGATTAGTGAGTCTCGTTGATCCCGAAGGTGGGATCACCTGGTACGTCTATGATGCGGCGGGGCGTCTGGTGACCCTGACCGATGCGCGAGCCCTGACATTTCTGACGAACGAGTATAGTCCGGGTAGCAGCCGTGTTCTGCGACAGACCCAAGTAGATGGTGGGATTTGGAAATTCCGGTATCAGCTCAGTGGCGCGCGTGTCACAGGGCCAGGCTGTCCCGCGCCTGGTAGTCAGGATCTCTGGGTGGTGATCGAGGGAACGCCCATCTGTCCAAGGGAAGAGAGTGCTGAAAAAGTAGCCCAGGGCTACCAATTTGTCGGGGGTGTGGTCACCGCAGCAACGGTCCTCGATCCGCTGGACCACACGACCACCTACCGATTCAACGGGGCCGGACACAGTGTGAGCCAGACCGATGCATTGGGACAAACGACCATCTCTACCCGAGACGGAAACAGCAATCAGATTGTGAGTAGCATTGATCCGCTGGGGCGCACCACCCGGTTCGAGTATGACGCCGCGGGGAACGTCATCACGATCACGGATCCCAACAACCAGGCGACCCGGTTCGAGTACTATCCGACGTGGAATCGGGTGACCAAGATCACCGACGCGCTCAATCAGGTGACGGAGTTCACCTATGATCCGACCAACGGCAATCTGCTGGCCATCAAAGATCCACTGAATCATGTCACCACGATCACGTACAACGGCTTCGGACAGCCGCTCTCGGTGCAGGGACCGATCGCGACCGAGCCACCGACCACCTTTGCCTATGACCCCAACGGCAACCTCATCACGACGACCGATCCGTTGGGGAACAGCACCCAACGGGTCTATGACGCGGTGAGCCGTCTCCTCAGCCTCACCGATCCTCGCGGGCTCGTCACGCAGTTCCGGTATGACGGTCTGAACCGCGTCACCGAGATCGCCGATGCCCGGCAAGGCCTCACGCGCTTTACCTATGATCCCAATGGCAATCTGCTGAGCGTTACGGATGCGAAGAATCAAACGACGGCGTACACGTATGACACGATGGACCGGTTGAAGACGCGCACAGATGCGCTGAATCGGCAGGAACGCTATCAGTACGACGCCGTGGGGAATCTAATCCAGTTCACCGATCGGAAGAACCAGCCAGCCACGTTCATCTACGACGCGCTCAACCGCCGTACGACGGCCACCTACCAGGGCGATACGCCTCCCACCACCACGAGTTTTGTCTATGACGCCGTCGGGCGGCTGATCCATGCTGCGGACACGGCGCCTGGGGCGGGCGCGATCGACTTCAGGTACGACAGCTTGGACAGACTGATCCAAGAAATCACCGGCCAAGGCGCAGTCGCCTATCAATACGATGCGCTGGGCCGCCGCACCTCAATGTCAGCTAATGGGTTGGCTCCGGTAGGGTATCAGTATGATGCGGTGAGTCGCTTAACCCAGGTCACGCAAGGGCCGCTTGCCGTAGGTCTTGGCTACGACCAGGCGAACCGCCGGACCAGCCTCACGTATCCGAATGGCACCAGCACGAGCTACGCCTACGATATCGCCTCCCGTCTGATCGATATCACGCATAACGGTCCTTCTGGACTCATCGAAGCGCTGACGTACACCTACGATGCAGCCGGCAACCGCATCTCGTTGACCCGCGCGAATGGGACGGCGAGCCTGGTGCCGCAGGCCGTGGCCTCCGCTTCCTACGATCCCCCAAACGAGCAGATTGCCTTCGCCGGGGCTGCGCTGACCTACGATCAGAACGGGAATCTCACCAATGATGGGACCAGCACCTACACGTGGGATGCCAGGAATCGGCTGGCGACGATCACGGGCTCCGTAAACGCCATCTTCATTTATGATCCGTTAGAGAGGCGGGTGAGCAAGACCATTGGAGGCGTCACGCCTCAGTTTTTGTATGATCGGAATGATGTTGTCGCGGAGATTCAAAGTAGGTCAATGGTTGCAACCTATCTACGGTCGCTCAACATTGATGAGTTATTCGGAATTCTGCGCCAAGACGGTGTCTATTTCTCCATCTACGACGGCTTAGGGAGTACGTTCGCTCTCACGAATCACGTTGGTACCTCAGCCGTCCAGTACTCCTACGAACCCTTCGGTAAGACGCAGTCTTCTAACCCCGTTTTTATAAATCCCTTTCAGTTCACCGGCCAAGAAAATGAAGCTGGTGTCCTCTATTTTTATCGACAGCGCCACTATTCACCGAATCTGCATCGATTCATAAGTGAAGATCCCCTTGGCCTACTTGCAGGGGCAAATGTCTACTCTTATGTGGTCAACAATCCTATCTCATTTACAGATCCCCTGGGTCTCGATGTCACGATTTCTTTGTATCCAGGCGCTGGGCCATTTGGCCACATCGGAGCTGGTGTGAATACTTCGCAGACAGTTGGCCTGTACCCCGCTCCAACTGCTAATCCAATCGCCACAGCCATGGGGCTGAATGTTGACGGGTTTGTACATCCAGACTTGCGAAAACCTGTACCTGGACAAACGATCACACTTCAAACGACTCCTCAACAGGATGCGGCAATGCTGGCAGTTATCAACCAGGCTCTTGCAACTCCTCCTCAATATAACCTCCAAACATTTAACTGCGCATTCTTTGTAGAAGACATCCTACGTGCAGGCGGGATTCAAGTTCCAAGCACCAGATTTCCACGTGGTCTAATGAACTATCTCCAAAGAACCTATCGTAATGGGGGAGGGCCACAAGCGTTTTCGCGTATTCCATTTAGAGAAGTCAGCCCTGGCAGTCTGACCGGAGGTGGCTTACTCCAATGATGCGTTTTGTGCTGTGCTGGACATTAGCCGGTTTTCTTATTCCAGTAGTTATTATGATTATCACTCAAGCTGGAGTGATTTACTTATTGCCTGACTGGTTGGTTGTGGCCTTTTGGCCGAGCTCGATCATGTTGATGGGAACTATGGGCCAAGAGTTTACTCCGATGGGAATTGTAGTTTTAGTGTTATCCGTCTTAATCAATCAGATTCTTTATTCAATGGTCGGAGTGATGGTGTGGCCATTATTTCGACGCTTTGTCAATACGTGATGTGCGCACAGTTGAGATGAAGACGATACGATTCATAGCTTGGTGGTGGCTCACGCTACTGCTCGCGGCCATTCTGACGTGGCCCACGGTGGTCCAGGCCGGTATGAGTCAGGCTCCTGCTGACCCTCTAGATCACCGGCACGATCGGAATGTTTGTCTCGTGGACAATAACTCGCACGCCAGTGTCTTCCTTCATCTCAAAATCCATTGGTGGCTGGTTATGTGGACCACCAATGCTGATGTCCTTCTCAGCCAGGCCAATGCGCTCGGCCAGACGACCACCACTGTCCGCGATGCGATCAATCAGGTGGTGCAGCGCATTAATCCCCTGGGCCGCGCGACCAGCTTCGAGTATGACGCCGCGGGGAACGTCATCACGATCACGGATCCCAACAACCAGGCGACCCGGTTCGAGTACTATCCGACGTGGAATCGCGTGACGAAGATCACGGATGCGTTGAACCAGGTCACGGCGCTCGGCTACGACCTCGCGAACGGGAATCTCCTCACCGTCACGGACCCCCTCAACCACGTCACCACCATAGCCTATAATTCATTCGGCCAACCGACCAGCGTGCAGGGCCCGATCCCGTCTGAACCACCCACGACGTTTGCCTACGACACGAATGGGAACCTCATCACGACGACCGATCCGTTGGGGCACAGCACCCAGCGGGTCTATGATGCGGTGAGCCGCCTCACGGCGCTTACCGATCCCCGTGGTTTGATTACCCAGTTCC
>DAONAB010000093.1:0-9992 GCA_035400805.1 Nitrospira sp.
ACAATGAGGCCGGGGCCGTGTCCATGACCGGATTGGGAGAAAGCATTATTCGGGTTGCCGTCGCCAAGGAAATTGCGGATGGGTTGGCGAGCGGTCTGAGCCCGGTGGCGGCGGCCAACCGCGTGCTGCGAAAAGTGGTTGAGCGTGTTCAGGGAGCTGCCGGCGTCTTGGTGCTCTCGCCGGCCGGCCGGTGCACGATTCGCCACAGCACTCCGCATATGATCGCCGGGATTATTGGTCCGGATGGACGTGCGATCGTGCGCGACCGGTTTGCCTAGCGCTGGCAGCGGCTGATACAGTGACGAGAGGTCTCAGCCTATGCCGGCGATTTTTCATCTTGCCTTTCCCGTCCACGATTTGGCGGCTGCCAAACAGTTCTACGTCGAGGGGCTCGGCTGTGTCCTGGGCCGGGAATCTTCTACGGCCGTCACCTTCGGCCTTGCCGGGCATCAACTCGTCGCCCACCTTTCTGAGGACGGCATCGATCAGCAGAAGGGCATTTACCCCCGCCATTTCGGGCTGGTTTTGACGCGAGAGGAAGAATGGCAGGCACTGGCCGATCGCGCGCAGGCCCACCACCTCAGGTTTTATCAGCAGCCACGCCGCCGATTTTCCGGCACGCGAATTGAGCATCGCACGTTTTTCCTGGAAGACCCGTCAGGAAATCTGCTCGAATTTAAATATTACATCCACGAGTCGGCGATTTTCGGCGAGCGGGACTACACCGCAGTCGGCGAGGCTTCATAGCGCAGGAGTGCCGCGCGGTGACTGGTCACTACTCCACGGGCACCACTTCAAGGGTTTCCGGCGGGATTCGATTGATCGAGGCGGCTTTCCGGCCGTTCCCTTTCTCCAGCCAGCGAACGATGTGCCGTTGCCGTCGAGTGAGATAAGCGGTGTGCCGAATCGGGTCATAACGACGCGGGGAAGGAAGAATCGCAGCCAGCAGGGCCGCCTCCTCATTGGTGAGATCTTCCGCCGATTTCCCGAAATGATGCCGCGCGGCCGCCTCTGCGCCAAAGACGCCCTGCCCCCATTCGGCGACATTCAAGTACAGCTCCAGAATCTGCTTCTTCGTCAAATGATGTTCCAGGGAACGGGTGATCAAGGCCTCCCGGGCTTTCCGCAGCAGGGACCGTTCGGAAGAGAGATACAGATTTTTCGCCAGCTGCTGGGTGATGGTACTGCCCCCGCGTTTGAATTCGCCGACCTCCAGATTATAGAGCGCCGCATCCTTGATGCCTTCCCAATCGAATCCTTCGTGGGCGAAAAAAGAGGCGTCTTCAGCGGCGACGACCGCACGCTGGAGCGCGGGCGCAATGCGGGAGAGGGGCACCCAGGTAAATTTCAGGTGCAGCGGATGCCCTTGTTCCTTGGCCTGAGCCCGACGGGATTCCATGACCGCCGTTTCGGTGGGGTGATGTTTCGCGAGGCGCGAGACATCGGGTAGCGTGGCCAACCAGTACAACGCCAGTGCGGCCACGGGCACACCGATCAGCACGGTCATCCACAACAGTATTCGCCCGAACCGACTGCCTGTTGACTTGCTCATTCCCTACACTCTATCTATGAGCGTACGAGATGGCTCACTTGCCGCCCTGTGCGGCCGAAGGTGGCGCGCATCACGCATTGCCGTTCGCTGCGATCACTATGAAACTACTCAGCGCCGAGTTTATCAAAAGTTCCGTGTCCCCAGAACAGTTTCCTGCCGATCACCTGCCAGAAATTGCCTTCGTGGGACGATCGAATGTCGGCAAGTCGTCGCTGATCAATTCGCTCCTGCATCGGAAGAAACTGGCCAAGGTCAGCAAGACGCCGGGGAAAACACGTGCCGTCAACTTCTTTACGGTTCGGACCTCGGACCCGAAGCTGCCGCTCTTATCCATGGTCGATCTGCCGGGATACGGCTATGCCAAGGTCTCCAAAACGATGCGTGCGCAATGGGGGCCGATGATCGAACAGTATCTGGAACAGCGGCAATCGCTCGGCGCCGTGATTCTGCTGATCGAGTCGCGCGTCTGGATGCCGCAAGATGTCATGACCATCCAATGGGTGCAGTCGCTTGGCTGCGGCCTGATCATCGTGTTGACGAAAGCCGATAAATTGCGGCAGAGCGAGCGGAAGCCGACGTTGAGCGAAGTGCGCGTTGCCTGCGGATTGCAGGCGGAGGTGCCGGTCCTTTTGTATTCGGCCGAAACCCATGAGGGACGGGACGCGTTATGGGGCGAGATTCGCGCGCAGTTTAAAACTTGATCTCGATGTAGGCCTTGTTTTTCAGATCGGCCATCCAGATCTGGTATTGATCTTCGGTCTTCTGCTGAAACACGAGGGACTGGATTTCCGCCTTCACTTGTTCGAACGGGCGAAACTGGCGCGGCTTTTTGTCGTCGACGCGCACGATATGCAGCCCCTCTGCCGTTTCGACGATGCCCGTGATCTGCCCCACCGGCACCGATGTCAGGGCCTGCTCCAGCGCAGGAATCAGTTCGCCTTGTCGGACCAGCCCTAACCGTCCCCCGCGCGAGGCATCTGCGCCATCGGAGAACCGCAGCGCCAGATCCTCAAAGGGTTCGCCTTGCTTGAGTGTCGCCAGAATGGCTTCGGCCCGTCCCTGCGCGATGGAGAGGCCGTCCGGCGTCTTCGGTTTGATCAGAATCTGGCTCAACTGGTACTCCTCAGGATAGGCGAAACGATCCCGGTGCTCCTCGTAGTACCGCTTCATTTCCGAATCGGCGACCATAATCAGGCCGCGGACTTCCCGGTCGACCACACGCATCAACGTCAACTGCTCCCGTATGCTTCTGGTGGTGTTGGGGTCGGCCTGGTTGAGGGTTTCGCCCTGCTTCTTCATTTCCTGCACCGCCTGCGTGACCTCCTGGTCGGAGACCTCCACGCCCTTATTCTTCGCGGCTTGGAGCTGCAACCGGCGCTCGATCAGCTTCGTGACGGCCATCGCCTCCGTGGTTTTGAGACGGCGTTCGAGATCCTCACCGGTATAGAGTTTGCGAAGACGCTCCTGATCGGGAAGCAAGTCGCGCTTGAGCTCGGAGAGCATGATCAAGTCGGTATTCACGACGGCAACGATGCGGTCTTCCAACTTGGCGGCGTCGACGGGACCGGCGGGGAAAAGATTTATCCAGAGGCACAGGCATGCTGCGCCCAGGGCCTGTCTGCCAATGGATTGGAGCGTGTATGGTCTCACGGCGCGGACACAATGCAAAAGAAAAGACAATGGGGCGTTCATCACGGTAGGGGGATTGTACACAATCGAGACTTCAGAAAGGGAGCGATCTTGCGATGAAAACGATGGAGGCGTGAAGCCGGATCGCGGGCAGGACTCTGCTGCGCAGGGGGTTAGGGGCGCCCTGGTTCATCGGTCACATAGCGGGCCGCATCAGCCATACGAATCGTCGCGCCGGTGCGGAGTTCGGCGAAGACATCGTCGAGCCGTTTTCGCCGCTTTTCAGCCAGGAGTTCCTGGCGGAGCCGTTCGCGGGTGGCTTGGTCGGCCTGTAAGATTTCCGGCTCGAGGGGGCTGACTTTCATCAGATAGTACCCCTTCTCGGTCTTGATCGGGTCGCTGACAACGCCGGGATGCAGCGAAGGGATCAACGTGTCCAGCTCCGGCTCCAACAGGCCTTTGCGATAGGGGCCCAGATCGCCGCCCTTGGCGCGACTGCGTTCGTCGATCGAATAGCGCAGGGCGAACCGGGTGAAGCTCCCGCCGGCTTCCACCTGGCGCTTGAGATCCTTGGCGGCATAGACGTTGGGTAACAGCATGACCGAGACTTGGACTTTGGGATTGGCTAAGAGTTGGTTGGCGTGTTTTTCGAGGTAGCCATCCAACTCTTCTTTGGACACTTCGACCTTTGTCTTGATCCGGTCTTTGAGCAGTTCGTCCAGAATCAGCTGCTCGCGGTAACGAAGAGTTTTTTCCCGGATCTCATCTGATTGATCCAAGCCCTGTTTGCGCGCTTCCTGCATCAACAGCTCGCGCATGATCAATTCGTCGAGGAAGCGGCGTTTCCCGCCTTCTTTGTCATAGCGGGCGCGGGTGGCCTGGGAGAGTTCTTCCCATCGGATGTCGAACTCAGCTTGGGTGATGGAGCGGCCGTTGATCATGGCGATCACCGGTTCCTCCTGCGGAGGTTCGGTACAGCCGGTCAACGAGGCCAGCGCGCACAACCCCAGCACAAAGCCGGTCAGTCGTGCTCGCCAGGAAGATATGTCTGGTGTCTGCGGTGACGTCATGCGGTCGGGGCGGAGCATCCTCTGCGAAGGTCAGGTCGAGCCGGTCCGTGGCTCTTGATTGTTGGTACCACAGACGTGGAGGGTTTGCAAGGTTGCGTTGAGTTCTGGAAAGACCAAACTCCAGTCGTCATGCGGCATCTGGAGTTCAAACGACAGGGGCGACAGAAAGCGCAGCCGTTTTTTATACCGATCCATGAGCGCCTGCACGGCGGTTTCCGAGACTTTCGCCTTGGGATCGAAGGTGATCACGACCGCATGGGTCTGCTCGACCACGGAGCTAAGCCGGACCTGCTTGGCCAGTAAGCGAATCTGCATCAGCTCGAACAGCCGTTCGACGGGATCCGGCGGAGGTCCATACCGGTCTTCAATTTCGCCGTGCATCAGCGCGAGGTCGCCGAGTTGCCCGCAGGAGGCCAGCCGCTTGTAGAGCGACAGGCGTTGATGGCTGTCGACCACGTAGTCTTCCGGAATGTAGGCCGAGACACTGAGACGTAGCGTGGGGTCCGGCTCCTCCTCCACGACCTGCCCTCTCAGGCGCTGGACGGCTTGTTCCACCATTTGCAAATACAGATCGAGCCCGACGGCGGCGATATGCCCTGATTGTTGTTTGCCGAGCAGATTGCCTGCTCCGCGGATTTCCAAATCCGCCGCCGCGATCCTGAACCCGGAGCCCAACTCGGTAAATTGCTGGATGGCGGTCAGCCGCTTCTGCGCGTCGTCTGAGAGGTTGCCTTCATCCGGCACGAGGAAATAGGCGTACGCCTGCTCGCCGCCGCGTCCCACCCGGCCGCGCAGTTGATACAGCTGCGCCAGGCCAAACGTATCGGCGCGATTGACGATGATCGTGTTGGCGGTCGGCACATCGATGCCTGATTGAATGATCGCCGAGGCGATAAGGATATCGGCTTCCCGATGAAAAAATTTCAGCATGACGGCTTCCAACGGTTTGGAATCCATCTGGCCATGTGCCATGACGATGCGCGCCTCCGGCACCAATTCCTGGAGCCAGGCGCCCATTCGTTCCATGGTTTCCACGCGATTATGAACAAAGTAGGTTTGCCCGCCCCGGCCCAGCTCGCGCAGAATCGCTTCGCGAATGGCTTTTTCACTGAAACGCAGCACCTGAGTGCGGATCGCCAGACGCCCGGACGGGGGTGTATCGATGATGGACAGGTCGCGCACGCTGGCCATGGTCATTTGTAAGGTGCGGGGGATGGGCGTGGCGGTGAGCGTCAACACGTCGACCTGGGTGCGCAGCTGTTTCAGGCGTTCCTTGTGTTTGACGCCGAACCATTGTTCTTCGTCGATGATGACGAGGCCGAGGTTGCGAAACTGCACATCCTTCTGCAGCAGGCGGTGGGTGCCGATGAGCACATCGACCAGACCGGCCGCCGTATCTTTGATGATGGCCTTGGTGTCCTTGGGAGATTGAAAACGGGATAACAGCGCCACGCGCGTCGGGAACGGCGCAAATCGTTCGGCGAAATTGTCGTAATGCTGATGGGCCAGGAGCGTGGTCGGCACCAGGACGGCGACCTGCCGGTTTTCCTCGACGGCCTTGAAGGCGGCTCGCATCGCCACTTCCGTTTTGCCGTACCCCACGTCGCCGCAGACGAGGCGGTCCATCGGTTTGGTGGAGGCCAGATCCTTCGCGATGTCTTCAATGGCCTTGCGCTGATCCGGGGTTTCCTCATATTCGAAGGCCGCCTCAAACTCGTGGTACAGCATGCTGTCTTTGCCGTACGACGTGCGATGGACCAGTTCCCGGTTGGCGTAGAGATCGACGAGCTCATGCGCCATTTCCTCGATGTCTTTTTTGACCCGCGCCGTCGTTTTCGCCCAACTCGTGCCACCGAGGCGGTCGAGGCGCGGCACATGGGCGTCGGCCCCGGCATATCGTTGTACCTGGCTCAGTCGGTCGAGCGGCACATAGAGCTTGTCGGTCCCGGCGAACTCGAGCACCAGAAAATCGCTGTCGAAGTCCTGGACTGAGAGTCGACGTAGCCCCTGGTATTTCGCAATGCCGTACTGCATGTGGACGACGAAATCGCCGATGTTCAGATCTTCAAGCGAGGAGAGAAAGGTGGCCGCTTTGCTCTTGTGCTGAGGTTTGTGCCGGGCGCCCTTGGCGAACAGTTCTTCTTCGGTCAGCACGACGAGCCGCAGGTCGGGGGAGAGGAATCCGGACGACACCTCGCCGTTCAGCACCGAAAAAGGAGCCTTCTGCGACCCGCCTGCCGAGAGGGCCGAGGGCTTCCATTCCATCGCCGGTCGATCATGCTCGCCGAACAGGGCGAGCAGCCGGCCGACTTGGCCTTGGCTGCGGGCGACCAATACAACCGGTCCACCTTCGCGCAAGCGGTCGAGGACGTCCAATGTCTGACTGAACGCCGTGCCGCGCTGGCCGAGTCCCACGCTGGCCGGGGTTTGAGCCGGGCAGGTCAGCACCGGTTCCCAGCTCGCATCCGGCGCGGTTACCGGCTCCAGTGCCAGGGTTGCATATCCTTGGGTGGCGGCGGCGAGTTGATCCCAGGTGAGGTACAGCTGATCCGGGGTCGGATAAGGATTCGAATCTGAGCGATCTTCGTGGCGCAGGTATCCTTCCTCAATCGCCTGCCAGCATTCTGTGGTGTGCGCCTTCAGGGCATTGGGCTGATCCAGCACCAGCACGGGCGGTTGTGGAAAATAATCCAGCACGCTGTCCATTGCTCCATAGACCGACGGAGCATGCCATTCGGCGTCTGCCGCCAGCGGCGCGAGTGCATCGGGTGCATCCTCTGGTCGAATCAGCTCGCGTGCAGGTAAGACCCAGGCCTGCTTGATCTTATCGGTCGATTTTTGCGTGGCGGGGTCGAAAAAGCGGATCGATTCGATGGTATCGCCCAAGAACTCCACCCGAAGCGGATCCGGATAAGCCGTCGAGTAAATGTCGACGATCCCGCCGCGGATACTGAATTCCCCCGGAATCTCCACCACCGATCCCTTGCGGTACCCGAGGCGCAACAGGCTTGAAACCAGGACTTCGCGCTCCAGATCGCTGTTCGGTTGAAACTGCAGGATGGCTTCGGTGAAGACCAGGGCCGGGAGTACCCGTTGGGTCAGTGCCGGCACGGAGGTAAAGAGCACCGTGCGAGCCGTGGTGCAGAGTCGATTGAGCGTCTGCATGCGGCGGGCGACCAGATCGATGTGGGGAACCGTCGATTCGTAGGGCAGCGTTTCCCATTTCGGGAACAGGGCCAGGTCGTCGCCCGATTGCCCGCAGAGCGTTCGGAAAAACAAGGTGTCGCGATAAAGGCGTTCCGCGTCATCATCGGTCTTGGCGACGACCAACCACGAGCGATCGGCAAGCGGTTGTCCCGGCGCGCTCTGCGTGAGCAAGCCGAGACCGAAGCCGGCTGTGGACCCGTGCAACCCCATCAGGCAGGGTTTGCCGGACCCGGTGCGCAGGGCGTCTCGCGCAGGCGCGAGCCAGTTCGTGAGATGCGGTGGTACGACAGGTGGCACGAAATCCTTACGCCGTGGTGGAGCGAATACGTTGTACCAGGGTCGTGGTTGAGACGCCGGGGACGAGGGGAATAGTTTGCACGCGCCCGCCGCGCGCTTCAACCGTGTCACGGCCGACAATCCGGTCGAGCGGCCAGTCTCCTCCTTTGACCAGTATATCCGGCTGGAGTGCCGCGATGAGGGCCCCGGGATCCGGCTCCGGAAAAATGATCACATAATCGACGCAGGCCAGCGCGGCGAGGACCTCGGCCCGTTGAACATCCGGCACGATGGGGCGATCAGGCCCTTTGCTTAAGGCGCGTACAGAGCCGTCAGAGTTCACACCGACCACCAGGAGGTCTCCAAGGTTGCGAGCTGCCTGTAAGTACCGGATATGGCCGATGTGCATGAGATCGAAGCAGCCGTTTGTGAACACGACGCGTTGTTGCCGCCGGCGGCGCTCGGCCAGCAGAGACACCAGTTCATCTCGCGTCGTCACTTTTGTGGGTATCACGTTCGACATCGATTCACGCGTCCATCTTAACAGGATGGAGAAAAAGTCCGCCACCACGAATCAGCGGTCCGCTTCACGCGCCCGGCAATCAGTCTCGTGCGGGACGGCGTGGTTTTCTCCGTCCGTCCTCATCGTGAGGGAGTGCGCCCAGGCGGACGACGCCGGTGCCGTGTCGCTCAATCAGTCGATCCAAGGCGGCAACCGCATCGCGTTGGCGGCGGTCGAAGAGCGGTTCCGGAGCCGGTGCCAGATCCGACAAGCCCAGGCCTACCAGGCGGTACCGCGATCGCGGCTGTAACAAATCGGCCAGGGCCAGGCGAATGTCCGGCCACATGTCCGGGTCATAATTCAGCAGCGTGGCAAATTTCCGTTGCCGCGTCGTGATGCGAAACAGTGAATCCTTTAGCTTCAGCGTGAACGAGCCGGCCGCCAGACCTTCCAGGCGAAGATCGTGCGTCAGTATTTCCAGAAATCCATGGATGATCGGCTCCAGTATCGCCGGATCATTGGTATCTTCGTCGAAGGTCGTCTCGTGACTTACGCTTTTGGCTTCGCGATCGGCCACCACCGGATCGGAATCCAGGCCCAGGGCCAGCGATCGGAAGGACGCCAGGCGCGTACCCATGAGGCGAACGAGGGCCGATTCGAATCGAGGGTCGAGCAGATCGCCGATGGTCCGCACTCCCAGGCGCTCGACAGCCTCCGTGGATTTGGGACCCATGCCGGGCAACGAGCGAATCGGCAGCGGGGCCAGGAAAGCGGCTTCCGTACCTGGTTCGATCAGTGCCAGGCCGTCCGGCTTATGCGCGTCGGCGGCGATCTTGGCGACGGTTTTTCCGGAGGCCAGGGCAATCGTGCAGGTCAATCCGGTCGTCTGGAGAATGTCGGCCTTGAGAGTCTGCCCCAACAAGCGCGGGTCCGGATGGCGAGTTTGCAGTCTCGTCGTATCCGCATAAAACTCATCGATACTGGTCCACTCGGTTTCAGGGAAAAACCGGTTCGTCACTTCTTGCAGTTGACGATGGAGACGCGTGTATAGGGGCCGATCGGGCGGAACGAGAATGAGCTGCGGGCAGAGACGCAGGGCGTGAATGGTCGGCATGGCCGATCGCACACCGAATCGCCGGACGGCATAACTGGCGGCGGCGATGATCCCGCGCGGTGGCGGCCCGCCGACGGCGACCGGTTTGCCCGCCAATGACGGATCGGCCAGGACGGCGGCTGACGCAAACATGGCATCGATATCGCCAAAGAGAATTTGTCGAGGCCAACGAGCGGACATGAAACCCTAACTCGACTGGAACGGGAGGCTGAATTGCCGGCCGACAGAAGCAGCAGGGACGGGCTCCGCTTGTGGCTTATCAGGCACGACCGCGAACTCCCGCAGTGGTCCCCGGCAAGCGCCGCAGAGGTGTCGTCGTGGTTGAATGCTCCGGCGCTGGCGCCGGTAAATCGAGCCGCATTGTTGGCAGCGCCAGGCATATTTGGCCAACGCCGTGACCTCTTTGCCCAATGAGTGATAGATCGTGATGCCGAGGCCGTCCTGATTCATGTGCGCCATCATGCGACGAAAGTCCTGACCGTGATTCGGGCGCCGCTTCAGGATATCGTACTGCCACTGATGGATCATTTCGTGCGCAAGGGTCGTCACCGTTTCGCGATCACGGGCAGGGTCCTGCGCTGGGAGAAGCACCGACGATAGCTTGATGCAGCGCCGTCGCGTCTGATCAATGGGGCTGGGTGT
>DAONAB010000094.1:0-8537 GCA_035400805.1 Nitrospira sp.
TGTCGTGGTGGAAAATCCCATCGCAGTGGTGGATCGCAATGCTGATCGTCACCACGTGCGAGACGTCGCGGCGGCGTTCATCACCTTTTTGCATGAGTCGGAAGCACAACAAGCTTTTGCCGAATTCGGATTCAGACCGACCAATTCAGGGGTTGCCACCTCTACGGCGGCCGCCTTCGCGCATCCGCCCCATCTGTTTACGATTGCCTCGCTCGGTGGATG
The DNA here is from genome assembly GCA_035400805.1 of Nitrospira sp. Classification (GTDB taxonomy): domain Bacteria; phylum Nitrospirota; class Nitrospiria; order Nitrospirales; family Nitrospiraceae; genus Nitrospira_A. The sequence goes on from DAONAB010000094.1 coordinate 223, forward strand.
GGATCGCGTCTACGCCGCGCTGTTTAGCCCGCATGGGGCCTGGACGAGAGCGGTGGAGGGCCGCGACAAATGACCCGATTGAGCAACACAACCGACGCGCATCATCGCTGCCGCGCCGACTGGCACCAGGCCTGTCACTGTGGTACCGTAGGCGTTCACACGAGGCCTGCATGCGCTGGCTCCATGACCGTTCGATCGGACAGAAATTCTTCCTCTCCTTCGGAGTCATCCTCAGCCTCCTGGCGTTGAGCCTCACGGCGCTCCTGGTCTATCTCAGCCGCATCAACAGTTACGTCGACCGCCACAAGCGGATCACGGTCCCGGCTATCGTGACTGCCGCGACGATGCAGCGTTCCGCCTATGAAATGAATCTCACGTTACACCTGTTTCTCGAGCAGGTGACGAAGACCGGCGCGGATGAGGTCCTCGCCCGCCTGACGACGCACGCCGATGCCATCCGTCAATCGCTGCAGCTCTATCGCTCGACGCATGCGGCGCGCACCCACCCGATTCTCCTGGGAATGCTGAATCAACACCAGCGCCTGGATCTGGCCGATCAAGAAGACCAGGCCATCGCCGACATCGATCAGGCCCTCCAGGAGCTGACCGGCTTATGGAGCGCAGCCCTTGCCAAACCGCAGCCCCCCGGCACCCCTCAATCGCCGATCACCAAGGCCGATACGCTCATTGCGAGACTCACCTCCAACCTCGATCAGTTGGTTGCCGCCCACCGCGACATCGACGTAGAAATGAAAATCGAGGGGGATCTTCACCTGCAACAGGCCCGAATGATTGCGCTGGGGTTGGTTGCCGTCCTTGGGCTCGTCATCGGCGTGATCTACGTGTCTGTCAACCGCCGGATCGCGAAACCACTCCAGCGCCTGTCGATTACCGCCGACCGGGTGGCCCATCACGATCTGACCGCGCAGTTCGAGTCCTGGCCGGCTCGTGACGAAGTCGGCACCTTGGCGGCCTCGCTGTCCTCGATGGTGACGAGCCTGCGGGAGCAAACGGCCGCCACCGCCAGAAAGACCAAGGAGCTGGAGGCCTTTACCTATTCCGTCGCGCACGACCTCAAGGGCCCATTGCGGGAGATCGAAGGGTTCTCCTCGTTACTCGAAAAGCGATTTCTTGAAGGCGGCGATGCCGAAACCCGCCATCAGATCGATGTCATACGCCGCTCGTCGCTGCGCCTCACCCATATGATCGATGCGCTGCTCAAGTATTCCCGATTGGAACAACAGGATCTGCCGCGGCAACGTTTCAATGTGCTGGAGATGATCACGACCTTGATCACCGACCGCTTCAGTGGACTCCAGGGACCGAAGCCGAAAATACACGTCGCCCTCCCCTTCGCCGACCTGTACGGCGAGCCGGTGAGTATCCGCCAGGCGATCGCCAACCTGCTCGACAACGCGGCAAAGTTCTCTCGCCGCACCGCCGCGCCGACCATTACCATTGGGGGCACCAGAACCGACCATGAGCGGATTCTCTGGATTCAGGACAGCGGCATCGGCTTTGATCCGGCACAGACCGACAAGATCTTCGGCCTCTTCGAACGGCTGCACAATCCGCAGGACTATGAAGGCACGGGCGTGGGGCTGGCCATCGTCAAGCTCGTGATGGATAAACACGAGGGACGCGTCTGGGCCGAATCCGCACCGGGTGCAGGCAGCACCTTTTCGTTGGCGTTTCCCGAACGGGCCGAGATCGTCCTGGATCGCGGAACACCCTCCTCTCACCGGCCGACGGCCTGACCGTATGAGCAACGAACGTATCCGCACCCTCATTATCGATGACGAAGAGTTTGTCCGCCTGGTCGTCGAGCAGGCTCTCCGCGAGGAAGGATGCGACACGCGGACCGCACGTGGCGGACCGGAGGGTCTCGACCTGCTTCGCACCGGCGACTTCGACTGCGTCATCACCGATCTGCGAATGCCCGGCATCGATGGACGTGCGGTGCTGCGATGGGTGAAGGATCAGCAACCGGATGTGGATGTCATCGTCCTGACCGGTCATGGTGATGTGAAGGACGCCGTGGCGGCCATCAAGGATGGCGCCTGGGACTTCCTGATCAAGGACACGCCGTTCGACGGCACGGCCGTCAAGGCCGCCCTCACGAAACTACGCACCGTGCGCGAACTCCGCCGTGAAAATCTGGCCGCACGGCATGGCGGCTATCGCCAGGAAGCGGTGGTGAAGGGAACGAGCCAGGCTTGGCACACGCTGGAGACCCAGATCGCCCAGGTGGCGCCCTCGCAAGCGCCTGTGCTCCTCCAGGGCGAAACCGGTTCAGGCAAAGAAGTGGTCGCCCGCCTGGTGCACGCGCAGAGCCGACGCGCTGCGGGCCCCTGTATCGCCGTCAATTGCGGAGCCGTGAGCCGGGAGTTGCTGGAAAGTGAATTGTTCGGCTACGAAAAAGGCGCCTTCACCGGCGCCACGACGGCCAAGCCCGGCCTTATCGCAGCGGCCGAAGGCGGATCGCTGTTTCTGGATGAAGTGGGGGAAATGCCGGGCCCCATGCAGGTGAGTCTGCTGCGCTTCCTCGACCGGAACGAATACCGTCCCGTTGGTAGTACACGCACGCTTCGAGCTGATGTCCGCATCATCTGCGCCACGAACCGGGACCTGCAGGAGTTGGTCTTCCAGGGCCGGTTTCGGGACGACCTGCTGTATCGCATCAACACCGTCACGCTGCGCGTACCGCCCCTGCGGGAACGCCCGGAAGACATCCCCGGTTTGGTCGCTCACATCCTGCAGAACCTCCGACTCCCCGGAACGGCAACCAGAACACCGACGCCAGAAAGTCTGGAGCATCTGGGCGCCTACCGCTGGCCAGGCAACGTGCGCGAACTGCGCAATGTGATCGAGCGCCTTGTCCTCATGAGCCCGAATACCGGCCCCATCACCGGCGAGGAAATCGTGCAGGCTCTTCCACGGTCATCCACGCCCCCTGTCGCGGGAGAACAGGCGCAGCGTTCCCTGGACGAAATCGAACGACAACACATTGAACGCGTCCTTCAGGCCTCCGGCGGAAACAAGACCAAGGCGGCCCAGACGCTTCAGATCGACTACAAGACCCTGTTGAGCAAGCTGAAGAAATACGAATCCGGGCAGTGAGCCTCGGAAGCAGATCTCAAAGGAGCAGGGAGTATGCCAGGGCCTGGATCATCGGGTGAACAGCAGGCACAAGCCAGATTCGGGACAGCCGATCGCGCGGCGGCGTTCTATGACCATCAAGTCCTGGCGTCGCTGAATCAACCCATGCGGGAATTCATCGCCCGCATGGAGATGATGTATATCGCCACCGCGGACGCGCACGGACATTGCGATTGTTCCTTCCGCGCCGGCGCGCCGGGTTTTGTGCAGGTGCTGGATGACAAGACGCTGGCGTATCCCGAATATCGAGGGAATGGGGTGCTGGCCAGCGTGGGCAACATCCTAGAGAATCCTCGCATCGGCATGATTTTTCTCGACTACTATCAGACCACTATCGGGCTTCACGTGAACGGAACCGCACGCGTCACCGATCCACAGGACATCACGGCGCTCCCCAACGTCACGCCCGGCATGACGGACGCCGCTCACAACAAAGGCGGCCGGCAGCCCAAGGCGTGGATTGTCGTCGGCGTGGAGGAAGCCTACATCCACTGTTCCAAACATGTGCCCCTTCTGGCGAGACGCGACAAACAGATCGTCTGGGGCACCGACGACGAACGGCTCAAAGGCGGGAATTTTTTCAAGGTTACGCCGTAGGCCTGCCCCGCTCACGACCGCCGCGTAGACAGCGAGCGTCATTTTTTCTGCTGGGCGCGCGCCATGGCCAACGCAAACGCGCTGGTCGGTTGCGGCTCACGGGACGCAGGCCGCGGCGCATCCGCCGGACGACGGTCTCGCCCCTCGCGCGCTGTTCCTGCGCGAAGATCTGGTTGTCCGGGCGCCGCCGCTCCATCATCCATCCGCATGGTCAGCGAAATCCGCTGCCGTGGCACATCCACGGACAACACCTTCACTTTCACGATCTGGCCTGGCTTCACCACCTCATGTGGATCCTTCACAAACTTGTTCGCCAACGCCGACACATGCACGAGGCCGTCCTGGTGCACGCCGATATCGACAAAGGCACCGAACGCCGCGACATTCGTCACCACACCTTCAAGCACCATCCCGGGTTGCAAGTCGGCCAGCGACTCCACTCCGTCGCGAAAGGTCGCCGTCTTAAATTCCGGGCGCGGGTCACGGCCGGGCTTTTCCAATTCCGACAGAATATCGCGGACCGTAGGCAAGCCGAAGGTCTCGTTCGTAAAGTCCGCCGGCGAGAGATCTTTCAACACGGTCGGCTTGCCCATGACCTCGACGATGCCCTTATTCAAACGCGCCAGCATACGCTCGACCACGGGATAGGCCTCGGGATGGACGGCGGAACGATCTAAGGGGTTGTCCCCGTTATTGATCCGCAAAAATCCGGCCGCCTGCTCGAAGGTCTTCTCGCCTAAACGCGGCACCTTACGAATCGTCGTGCGATTCGGGAACGGACCGTGTGCATCTCGATACTCGACGATATTCTGCGCCAGCACTCGATTTAGGCCGGAGACTCTCGCCAGGAGCGGCGCCGAGGCGGTGTTCACATCCACTCCAACGGCATTCACGCAGTCTTCGACGGTCGCGTCGAGGGAACGCGCGAGCGCCCGCTGATTGACGTCGTGTTGATACTGCCCCACCCCGATCGACTTGGGATCGATCTTCACTAACTCAGCGAGTGGATCCTGCAGTCGGCGGGCGATCGACACGGCGCCGCGCAAACTGACATCCAGCGTGGGAAATTCCGCCGCGGCAAAGGCCGAGGCGGAGTAGACGGAGGCTCCCGCTTCGCTGACCACGATTTTGGCGACCTTCTGCTCCGGCTTCCGGTCGGCCACCAGCTTGATCACCTCAACCGCCAGCTTGTCCGTCTCACGGCTGGCTGTGCCATTGCCGATGGAGATCAATTCCACCCCATGGCGGATCACCAGGTCGACAAGAGTTGCCAGTGCTCCCTGCCAGTCATTGCGAGGCTGATGCGGATAGATCGTGGTGGTCTCGAGGAGTTTGCCCGTGGCATCCACCACCGCGACTTTGCACCCGGTACGGATACCGGGGTCGAGCCCGAGCACCGCTTTGGGACCGGCCGGCGCCGCAAGCAGGAGCTCGTGCAGATTGCGGCCGAAGATCTTGATCGCTTCCGCTTCCGCCGCCTCGCGCACCTGGAGCAACAATTCGGTACTGAGATGGAGATGCACCTTCACCCGCCAGGCCCAGTAACACAGATCGTTGAGCCATTTGTCGGCGCGCCGGCCGCGGTTCTCAATGCCGAAATGAGACGCAATGAGCGCGGCACAGGGATGGGGCACCTGCGCATCGAGCGTTTCCCCTAAACCAAGGTCCAGTTTCAACACGCCCAGCGTCCGCCCCCGGAACATGGCCAAGGCGCGGTGCGAAGGAATCGTGCGAATGGTTTCAGAATAGGCGTAGTAATCCCGGAACTTCTCCTCTTCCGCCGTCTCTTTGCCGGGCAGGACCGCCGACGTAACAATGCCTTCATTCCACAATTTTGTGCGCAGGGTGGCGAGCAGGTCGGCGGTTTCGGCGAATCGTTCGACCAGAATATCGCGCGCGCCTTCCAAGGCCGCCTTCGCATCGGGCACGTTGATGGCCTCGACACCTTCGGCTGCAGCCACCACCTTCACATACTTGACGGCTTCTTGTTCCGGATCGAGCGTCGGATCGGCCAGCAGCGCGTTGGCCAGAGGCTCCAGCCCGGCCTCGCGTGCAATCTGCGCCTTGGTTCGACGCTTGGGCTTAAACGGCAGATAAATGTCTTCCACCACCTGTTTCGTCGCGGCCTGTTCGATGGCGCGTCGCAGCTCATCGGTCAGTTTGCCCTGCTCGTCGATCGACGCCAGGATCGTCTGCCGCCGCTCTTCCAATTCGCGCAAATACAACAGCCGTTCCTCCAAGGTGCGGAGATGCGTGTCGTCCAGATTGTTCGTGGCTTCTTTGCGATACCGCGCAATGAACGGCACCGTCGCGCCGCCGTCCAGCAGGGTGACCGCGGCCGACACTTGCGGTGAGGTGACGCCGAGTTCTTTGGCGAGCAGATCGACGATACGTTGCTGAGCTTCGGCGGAAATAGTCGGCGTCGTGGAAGCAGTCATGGGCGTCTAACAGGCTTTCCGAAAGCGAGGCGTGGCCGGATCACATCCAACCGGTCTCAGAGGCTTTCTTGTCAGATGAAGTGGTCGACTTGGGCGGCGCGATGGCGACACCCCTTACGATGGACGACCGGAATCTAGCAGAAGACTCGAGGAACTTCCAGGACAGAACGTGCCTCGTCCCTCTCGCGGGAACTCCGTGCTCCCCGCTACCCGCTTGGCGAACCGGCATTCATTCTTCGAACATGGTATAGTCGCACCGCCACCGGTCAGCCACATCACACACTCATCCTCGGCACCGGGCGGCTCAGGCATGCAGAAACCTCTGCCCCCGTCATCCGCGTCCGCATCCCTCACCGTGGCCGCCATGGGCGTGGTCTACGGAGACATCGGCACCAGCCCGCTGTATGCCCTGCGCGAGTGTTTTCACGAATCCCACGGACTCACAGTCACGCCGGACAACGTCCTCGGCATCCTCTCCTTAATCGTCTGGTCGCTCGTGCTCGTCGTCACGGTGAAGTATCTCCTCTTCGTGATGAAAGCCGATAACGACGGGGAAGGAGGCATGCTGGCGCTCATGGCGCTCAGCCAACGCGCCCACCCGGTCAACCTCCGCAAGGGGCTGAGCCTGGTCGTCTCACTGGGATTGATCGGCGTCGCTTTTTTGTACAGCGATGGCATCATCACGCCTGCGATTTCCGTTCTCAGCGCGGTAGAGGGCCTGACGCTCGCCACCGATCTCTTCACGCCCTATGTCCTTCCCATTACCGTCGCCCTCGTGGCCCTGCTCTTCACCCTCCAGCGCCGCGGCTCCGGAGCCTTAGGCAGCATCTTCGGTCCGATCATGCTGGTCTGGTTCGCCGTCTTGGCTTTGCTCGGTCTGCACAGTTTGATCCAAACGCCCGCAGTACTGCTCGCCGCCAATCCGCTCTATGCCGCCTTGTTTCTCATCCACCATGCCGGCATCGGCTTCCTTGTCTTGGGCAGTGTCTTTCTGGTGCTCACGGGGGCCGAGGCCCTCTACGCGGACATGGGGCATTTCGGGCGTCGTCCGATACAACTGGGCTGGTTCGCCGTCGCGTTGCCGGCGCTGCTGCTGCAGTATTTCGGCCAGGGGGCCCTGCTGATGCGCGACCCGGCGGCGCTCGCCAACCCCTTTTATCACCTGGCTCCCGAATGGATGCTCTACCCGCTGATCGTGCTGGCGACTATGGCAACCATCATCGCATCGCAGGCCATGTTATCCGGCGCCTTCTCACTGACCTTGCAAGCCGTGCAACTCGGCTATCTTCCGCCGCTCAGGATTACACACACGTCCGCGGAGCAGCATGGCCAAATCTATTTCGCCCTCTTGAACTGGCTGATGTTCATCGGCACCGTCGGGCTGATCCTTGCGTTCGGATCGTCTACCAATCTGGCCGCGGCCTATGGTATCGCCGTTTCCGGTTCCATGATCATCACCACCCTCCTGATGTACCGCGTGACTCGCAGCCACTTAGGATGGAGTGCGCCGCCGGCGGTCCTGGCGGTCGGGACATTCCTCTTCATTGATCTCGCGTTTTTTCTCGCGAATGCGCAGAAGATTCCACATGGCGGATGGTTTCCGCTGCTCCTCGGGGCAGCGATTTTTACTGTGATGAGCACCTGGGCGCGTGGTCGGGCGATTGTCGCCGAACACCTCCGTGTGCAGTTTCCTCCATTGCGGGAATTCGTCGCCGAAGTACTCTCAAAAGTGGAATACCGAACCGCGGGACAGGCCGTGTTCCTCTCGCAACATCCCGACATTACCCCGCCGGCCCTGCTGCAAAATGTCCGGCATAACAAAACCTTGCACGAACGCGTATATCTGCTGACCGTCCGCACGGAACATGTACCGTTTGTTCCGGCAGGGGCGCCGCTGGAGATCACGTCCATCCAGGACAATCTGTTTCAAGTGATCGCCCGCTGCGGATTTATGGAGACCCCGGATATTCCGCGCGTCCTCACGCAGCTTGCCCGGCACGGCCATGTGCTGCCGGTACAAGACACGACCTTCTTCCTGAGCAGGATTACGTTCTTAGCGACCCCGAAGCCGGGGATGGCGATCTGGCGGGAAAAACTCTTCGTGGTGCTGTCGCGCAATAC
>DAONAB010000094.1:8637-9919 GCA_035400805.1 Nitrospira sp.
ACACGGATACGTTGCTGATCGGAGACACTTCCGAGAATCTCCGCCGGCAGGCCGCGGCTTTCCGGGCCAAAGACAAACACATCATCCTCCGCGTAGCCTACTAGATCGTACCGTTGCCTGCCCTTGGTGGAAACGGCGAACAGTCTCCGGCCGGCGAAGCGGTCGCGACACATCTCCCAGCTCTCATGGACCGTGAGGGTGGCGAACTCGTGGTAGTCGAGCCCTGCCCGCAAGAGCTGCTTGTCCTCCAGCGTAAAGCCCAGTGGTTTGACGAGATGCAGTCTCGCGCCGGTATTGGCGCAGAGCCGGATGATGTTGCCGGTGTTCGGAGGAATTTCCGGCTGATACAAAATGACATCAAACATGGAGACTGGAGAATGGATGAAGTGAGATCGTCAGCCGCGAGGGGAGGGGGGAGCCGGCCGGTCGCCCGGACAACCCACCCCCTCCAGCCATTCAGTGGTCAGGAACGAAAGGCCTGCACATCGCCCGATTTGCGCAGCATCTTATTCACTTCATCGAGATGGAGCTCTTCACCTACGATCATTTCCCGGGCATATTCTTCCAACAGGACGGACTTGCCCTCGGCCAGCTTCAGCAGTTCGTAATAGGAGGCGACGGCAGCCTTCTCGTGCTCCAGGCTCTCCCGCAAAATGTCCCCGATGTCGTGTTTTTCAGTCTCGAGCAGAGTGCCGATTTTCAGCGACGGGTGCCCGCCTAACAGCGTCACCAGTTCGCCCGCTTTATGCGCATGGGCCAGGCTCTCATCCGCATTGCCCTTCAGCCACGACACGATCGGGATCCGATTGTATCCGTAGATCATCAGCGCATAGTGCGTGTATCGCACGACGCCCGCCAGCTCGAGCTCCATGATCCGATTGAGAATGGCTACCGCGCGCCCTGTGTCTTGTTCGTTCATCATCGATCTCCCATCAGGCCGGAATTTCCGGCCCCATAACATGGTCTTCGCACCGGGCTACACGTTGAAGCGGAAGTGCATCACGTCCCCGTCGCGCACGACGTATTCTTTCCCTTCCAGCCGCATCTTGCCCTTTTCCTTCGCGCCCGCTTCACCCTTGCAAGCGATGTAGTCGTCGTACCCGATGACTTCCGCCCGGATGAAACCCTTTTCGAAATCGCCGTGAATGACTCCTGCGGCCTGCGGCGCGGTGTCGCCGATATGAATGGTCCAGGCGCGCACTTCTTTCACGCCGGCCGTAAAGTACGTTTGCAGGCCGAGCAGCTGATAGGCCGCACGGATGAGGCGATTCAACCCCGGCTC
>DAONAB010000095.1:0-5942 GCA_035400805.1 Nitrospira sp.
GCGGATAGCGCTGCACCAGATCATGCAACGTCGGGAGAAACTTCTCATACAGGATCAAGCCATAGCTGCACGCATGCGCTGCAATCACTGTGGTGCCCTCATCCAAGGCCAGGCGAAGCCGATCCGGTTCTCCCACTGACTGGTCCTTGCCGATCAAGCTGAATTCATAGCCGACATGACTGAGGAACGGCAACTTCCGTTCCGCCAGCGCACGATAGAACGGAATGTAGGCCTTGTTTGCCGGATCGAATTGTTGCGCATTCGCTAGTACCTTCACCAGGACGGCACCGGCATCCGCGCAGCGATGCACTTCATCGACAGCATCGCGCCGCTGCGGGTTGATGGAGACGCCGGCCAGGAATTCATCCGGATACGTGTGAGCCGTCTTGAGTACATAGTCGTTCCCGATAAGAAAATCGGTGTGGGCCTGGTCAAGGCGGCCGTTCTGATCATACGCCCCGTCCATGCCGAGGAGGACGGCTTGATGCACGTGGCGTGAGGCCCGCAATTCAGTCAGGAGATCGGCCAGATATTGTTGATTCGCTTCGCGCGGATGCTTTGGCGAGAGGCCATGTTTCCAGAGCAGGAAGCGAAACAGCGGACTGCGCAGGGTTTTGGGCGAGATGTAGCAGCCGTTGTCGCCGTCCGGCAGTGCCGCGAGATGGACGTGGCAATCGATCAGCGATGTGTTGATCTGGTTCGTCATGGGGGTATCAAAAATCGGTGGCCGGCCGTTCGTCTGTCGATCGCGACGTCGCTCCCGACAATGATTCACGATTGGCGAATATGGAGTCGTTCCATCGCAATCCGTTTGAGAGCCCGGAGATCCAGCTTGCCCGTTCCAAGAATCGGGAGCGCCTCGACCTTGAAGCAATGGCTATGAGAGGGCACAAACAAATTCGGAAGGCCGGCGGCTGCGGCCTTCGCCAGAATCTGCGGCAGTCGTTCTTCGGCGAGGGTATGCAGAACGGCCAGCTGTTCTCCCTTGCGCTCATCCGGCACGCCGGTGACCGCGCAGACTGGTAATTCTTCTCCAGAGGCCAGTTGCAGCGCGTCTTCAACCAGGCGATGCGGCACCATTTCTCCGCCGATCTTAGAAAAACGTGACAGCCGATCGGTGATCGTCAAGAACCCGTCGTCGTCGAGCGTGGCGATGTCGCCGGTAATATACCATCCGTCGCGCATGGCTTGAGCGGTCAGATCCTCCCGTCCCAGGTATCCGTTCATCACGTTTGGTCCCTTGACGAGGAGCATGCCGGCGGTGCCGGGCGGAAGAATGGCGAAGCTGTCAGGATCGACGATACGCACCGACACGCCGGGCAGCGGCTGACCGACGGTGCCGCGCCGCGATGCCGGTTGGTAAAACCCCGCGGCCCTAAAGTCGGGACAGTTCACGGCAATCACCGGGGCACATTCGGTCACGCCATACCCTTCGATAGGTCCGATGCCGAACCGGTCCTCGAATGACTGGATCAGACGCAGCGGTAATTTTTCCGCGCCTGTCAGGACCACACGAAGTGTGCTGAATTGCTCGGGTGTGCAACGACGTTGATAGAGCTGTAAGAACGTGGGTGTGCAGACGAGAAACGTCAGTCGATGTTTGGCGCAGAGTTCTCCGATGGCCATCACATCCAGGGGCGAAGGATGGAACACTGTGGCGGCGCCGTTGAGGGTGATATACCAGAACACCAGATACCCGAAGGAGTGAAAGAGCGGCAGAATACCCAGGATGCGGTCGTCCGGATCCAAGGGCAGCACTTGCGAGACAGCTTGCACGTTGGCATCGATGCTGAAGTGCGTCAGCATGACTCCTTTCGGTTCGCCGGTGCTGCCGCTGCTGAAAATGATGGTGGCCAGATCATCCATGGTCACCCGCCGGGTTTGCCCGCAGGCCGATTCAATGAGCCGAAGCGGGGCGAGGATCGCCAGGGCCGCCGCGAGCAGTTTTTGCAGGCTACCGATGGTCGCGCCGATGTCTTCCAGCCAGAGGATCGTCGGCCCATCGGGAAGTTCGAGCTTGGCCTTTTCGATAAATTTCCGGCTCGTCACGATGGTGCGCAGTTGAGCCTGTCGCACGGCTGATTCGAGCCCCGCCTTTCCGACGGTGTAGTTGAGGTTCACGCTGGTGCGGCCAGCGAGTGCGGCGGCGACCGTAGTCAGCGCTCCGGCGACAGTCGGTGGCAGCAGCAGGCCCACGTAGGGTTGGCCCTGCCAGTGATGCTTGAGCGCGCGCGCGAGGGCAATCGCGCCGACCAAGGCTTGGAGCGAAGACACATGGGGTTTGGTCGCGTCGGCCATCGCGAGGCGGAAGGGATGCCGGCGCATACCACGGACAAATGCTGCATGCAGCGGACGCCGTGAAGATTTTCGCGCGTGCCAGGCGGTTTCGCCGAGTTCTCTGACGAGTCGGCGGAGCTCATGCGCGGGTGTGTCGGCAGGAACCTGATCGCCGAAGGAGACGGTCACCGGATAGGGCAGACGTTCCGGCCATTTCGTCACAAACCGTCCTCCGACAAAACTGAAGATACTGCCCCAGACGCGATCCAGATGCACCGGGATCACCGGCACGTCGCGGCCTTTCACGATCCGTTCGAATCCACGGCGGAACGGCAACAGATTGCCCGTACGCGTGATCTGTCCTTCCGGGAATATGCAGACCAGGTCACCGGCGTCGAGGGCCTGGCCCGCATCGCGCAAGGCCCTGAGGATGACACGTGGGCCGCCATCGGAGGCAATTGGAATCACCCTCAACGCCCGCATGAACGGTTTAAACAGGGGAAGGTTCACATAGTGCGCATCGACGACAAACCGGATAGGCCGATCCAGGCTGGCGATCAGCAAAAATCCATCGATGAATGAAATGTGGTTGGGAACGAGCAGGGCGCCACCCGTGACGGGCACGTGGGTTTGTCCGACAATCCGCAGCCGGTAGATCGTATGAGTCAGCAGAACCAAGACCAGGCGCAGGAACGTTTCGGGCATCAGCCACATGGCCCAGGCCGTTCCGATGGTAGTGACGCCGGCCGTCGCGAGAAAGATGCCGACGGTCGAGAGGCCGACGTTCGCCAGCAGGCCGCCGCTCAGAGAGCCCAGCAGAATGCCGGTGAAGACGCAGATATTCTCCAGCGCGATGACCGATCCCCGGCGGTCGTGCGGCGCGCGCCATTGCACCAGGGCATTGATGGGAATGAAAATGAGCGCACTCGACATGCCCAACGCGATCATCAAGACGAGCGTACCGGTGAACGCCGGCATCCACCAGCCGAGCGTCAGCAGAAACGTGGCGACGCCTGCCGCTCCCAACGGGACCAACCCGTATTCCACGCGAGACCGGGAGAGGCGGCCGACCACGAGGGCGCCCATTCCGATTCCCACCGAAATGAGTGCCGAAGGGACGGTGGCGAGTGCATCCGACAGACCCAGCACGGCCTTGGCATAGACCAGGACGTTCTGCACGACCAGGCTGGCAATGGTCCAGAAAAACACTGCACCGGTAATGGCCAGTCGCAGCAAGCGATCATCCCGTAGGGCTGAGAGGGCGCCGCGCAAGGTGTCGAAGAGTCCCCCGCTCGCTCGTGCGGGGGCGACAGGCGGCACGGTCCAGGCTGCGGCGAAACCGATGAGCGCCAACAGGGTCAGTGCCAGCGGAGCCAGCCACGGCTGGTTTCCGGCACCGGCCAACAGAAACCCACCGGCGGTTGTGCCCGTCAAAATTGCCAGGAAGGTGAATAGTTCCAGAATGCTGTTGCCCCGAGCCAGGTGTGTATGGGGGAGCAATTCGGGAAGGATGCCGTATTTGGCCGGGCTGAACAGGGCACTGTGGACACCCATGCAGGCGAGCATCACGAGGGCCCAGGGGCCTCCCGTGGGATGCGACAGCAGGGCGAGTGTCGCGCCGGCCATGAGCAGGACTTCCACGGCCTTCATGGTGATGATGACGGTCCGCTTACTCAGCCGGTCGGCAAAAAATCCTGCCACGAACGAGGTCAAGACCAGGGGAAGCGTAAACACCACCATCGCCAGAGTGGTTTGCGTTTGCGAGGCGGCTTCGAGATCCTGGCCCGGGGCGAGGGTTGTGGTGACCGCCCGGATGCCCAGGAGGGCGACCATAAATTTCCACGCATTGTCGTTGAAGGCCCCGCAAAACTGTGCGATGAGCAATCCGCGCAACGGGCGCGCGGACTGCGGTGAGGAATCCGACTGCGGATCGATAGGTGCCTCCTTGGCCTGGCAAAACACACGCGCCCGTCAACAGTGATGGGTGTAGTCTGCCGAAACTGCCGGAATGATGCAATTACTTATCACGGCGGCGTGAGATCGGTGGTCTCAACCGGAAGCCCTTCGAGCGCCATGATCCGCAGGGCATTGGTCGTCGGGCAGGGGCCCGGCTTAAGACGGTAGTCGAAGTGCAGCGCGCCGTCCACGACCGTTTCTTGAAAGTGGACATTGGTGACCGTGGATAGTTGCTTCTCCAATTCGGCCAGCTCCAGATCATGGGTCGTCACCAGGCCGAATCCGTTGCCTCCCGCCAGTGCGGTAATGAGCGCGCGTCCGCCGATGAGCCGCTCCCGGTTGTTGGTGCCTTTAAAGACTTCGTCGATCAGCCACAGCACCGGCGGTCCTTGTCGATCCCTGGTGCTGTCCAGTATGGCTTTGAGCCGTTTCACCTCGGCATAGAAAAACGAGAGGCCGCCGTCGAGGGAGTCATCCACCCGGATGCAACTGCCGATGCGCACCAAGGACCAGCGAAATGCCGTCGCACACACCGGCGCTCCCGCCTGCGCGAGGCAGGTGTTGATGCCGATGGTTCTGAGATACGTGCTCTTGCCGGACATGTTGGAGCCGGTGACCAGGAAGATCCGCCCTCGCCCCTGCAATGTGACGTGATTGGCCACACGGACAGCGGCTGGAATGAGCGGATGCGCGAGCCCTTCAGCCATGAGCCCCGGTGCATCGCCGTTGTCCTGCCCCTCCGTGCCGGCGTCATGCAGCGTCGGCCAAAGATAGTCCGGATGCAGGTGGGCGAAGGTGGCCAAGGACGCGGCGGCATCCAATTCAGCGAGCAGTTCGAACCAGAGCGGTGCCACGGATGCAATCCGGTCCTGGAGTTGTTGCAAGCGATAGGTGTGGAAGAGATCCCACGGGCCGACGGCATTGATGAGATAGTGCACCAGGGGATGGGCGCGTACGCTGAGCCGGTTCATCAGGGAGGCGGCCTGCTTCAACGAGCGGGATGGACTGCTGTGTTGTTGCAGGAGTGGGCCGCAAAGCCGGGCGAGATGCGGGGTGGTGCGATACGCGCGCCGTTCCAAATATCCGAGCACAGCGCTAAGTCGTTCCAGTTGCAGGTGCAACGACTGGGCATGATCGAAGATTTCTTCAGACCGGCTGCGAACCGAAAGGAACAACACGGCATACAGCCCGAACGACAGCATCCAATAATTGCCCAGGCCGGACATCAAGTCGGCGAGCAGCAGGGCGGCCGTGGTGAGGGCGAGGACCGATTCCGTCAGCAACATCGGCATGAGCCCTGAATCGTCCACCCGTTTCTGCAACACCGACAGCAGCCGGCGCCCGTCGATGTCGGCTTCCTCCACCGCTTGCGCTTCCAGGACCAATCGGTCCCGGAGCAGGGAGAGAGGCGTCAATTCGCGGATGAGGGCCTGCCGGCTCGACCATTGCGCGGCATGGGGCGGCTGCTCCAAGAGCCATGAGGCGAGACGTTGCCGGCCTTGGGACGAAATCGTGTGGTCGATCAAATGGAGCAAGGAGCGGGGACCGGCCAGGTCAAGGTCCCTGGCATACCCGTGCCGGTCCGGAACGGGTACCTCACGAAGCGGAATCTCCGCCCATTTCAAGCTGAGTCGCGCTAGGTGCACGCGTTTGATGCCTTGCCAGCGCCGGAGTCGATGCAAGCGATCTTCGAGCCTGTTATGATACCA
>DAONAB010000095.1:6042-8223 GCA_035400805.1 Nitrospira sp.
GGTTCACAATAATGCTGACGATACTGGGAGTCTGAGATGGCGTCAACCTCCAAGGCAGATCAAATTTCTCCGTCCGACTCCGCGGCGGTGGACACAGGAGACTGGATTCAAGTCGATGTGCGCACCTCCCTGGATGCCGGGGAGCTGTTGGGGGTCTTGAATGATCCTGACGTGACCGGGGCTTGGCAAGAAGATGACCAGGTGCATCTGTATTGGCCCGCGGGCCGCGGAGGACCGGATACCTGGCAGGGGCTGACACGTGCGCTGACTCAACTGGGCCATCCGGACCCGGGCCACGCCGTGACGATCAATCACTTGACGAATCAGGATTGGAATGCGCAATGGTCCAGTCTGGTGGAACCGATCAGGATCGGGCGGGTGCTGATCAGGCCAAGCTGGAAGGAGGTGCCCCTGAGTGCCGGTGAGATCGAACTGATCATCGATCCCAAGCAGGCATTCGGCACCGGCCATCATGCGACGACGCAGCTATTGATCGAATGGCTGCAGCAGCTGGTGCGACCGGACGATCGCGTCCTGGATGTGGGGACCGGCAGCGGGATCCTGGCGATGGTGGCCTTACGGCTCGGGGCAGCGGAAGCACTGGGTGTGGATTTCGACGCGGTCGCGGTGGAGTGCGCGCGGGAATATGCCCAGGTCAATGGATTCGACGGGCGGCTGACGCTGGCTGTGGGACATGCCCAGGCTCGACAACCTCATGAGACGATTGATCCCACCCTCGTTCTGGCCAATCTGGATCGGCAGACCCTCCTGGCATCCGCCGAAATGCTCTGCGAGTATGCCGCCGGCGGTGCCCGGCTCTTATTGTCCGGGTTGTTGGTTGAGCAGCGGGCGGAAATTGAAGCGGCCTATGCCTCTCGCGGAGTCTATGTGAAAGCCGTTCGTGAACGCGACGGGTGGCTTGCCTTGGAAGCCACCGGGATGGAAACATGTGACGGCGGCCTCTGTTCCTGATGTGCGCATGACACGACCAGCGGCTCCACATCTGCACCAGGTCAGTCTGTCCGATGGCGGGGTCCCGAAGCGCGCCGTCCCGTCAGCGATGATCACCATCGACGGACTGGCCGGCGATCGTCAGCGTAATCGGAAGTATCACGGAGGCCGAGATCGGGCAGTCTGTCTCTACTCATTGGAAATGATCGAATCCTTACGCGCCGAGGGGCATCGCATCGAACCGGGTTCGTCGGGGGAAAACCTCACGGTGGCCGGTCTCGATTGGTTGCATCTGGCACCGGGTGACCGACTGATGATCGGTGAGCAGGTCCGACTCGAATTGACCAGTTACACCACCCCGTGCCGCTTGAATGCGCAATGGTTCAAAGACGGGGATTTTCGCCGCATCGCGCAGGAAACGCACCCGGGCTGGAGCCGTCTGTATGCGCGGGTGCTCAACGAGGGCATGGTGAAACCAGGGGATGCGGTGGTGATTGACATGTGCCCCGAGCGGTCAGTGATCGCTGAACTCAATGTAGGAACGAATGATGAAGCGCGTACTTGAACCGGAATTGATGGATGATGAGGCGCAAGCTCGCGCCTATGCGAAGGCGGATTTTTCCGAGGAGAACCAAGGGTTCGTCGATCGCTTTCGGGAGTACTTTCCTGACTGGACCGGCGGCCATGTCGTTGACCTCGGCTGCGGACCGGGGGACATTCCGATTCGGTTTCTTCGCGCCTACCCCGATGCTCGCGTGACCGCCGTCGACGCGAGCCGTCCCATGCTCGATTTGGCGGCAGAGGCCATTGCCGGCGCAGGACTAACGAATCGCATCACCCTGTGCTGCGAGCGGTTTCAGTCGCTCACGTTACCGGAGCAGGCCGACGCGCTCCTCTCCAATAGTCTCGTGCACCATGTGCCGAATCCGCTTCAATTCTGGTTTCGGCTGAAACAGCTCGCGAAACCGGGCGCCTGCATTCTGGTCATGGATTTACTGCGGCCAGAATCTCCTGAAGCCGCCCAGGCGTTGGTCGAGCAGTATGCAGCCGATGAAGATCCGATTCTCAAGCGGGACTTCTATCACTCACTACTGGCGGCGTTCACTGAAGACGACGTGGCGGCGCAGTTGGCAGAAATGAATTTGTCTCGCCTTCTCATCGATGTGCCGGACGATCGGCACTGGGTGGTAGGCGGAATCATTCCCTGACCGTCTGTCGAGACAAGAGCTC
>DAONAB010000095.1:8323-9790 GCA_035400805.1 Nitrospira sp.
TGGATCGTGATGAGGTGACGACCGGCCACTACGCTGAATTTCTTGCTTCCACGACACGACCGACTCCCTGGCAATGGGAGTCGGTGGATCTCTCGCAGCACAGCGACCGTCCGGTCATCGGCGTCAGCTGGTTCGATGCCGAGGCCTATTGCCGATGGCGTGGAAAACGTCTTCCCACTGAAGCCGAGTGGGAGAAGGCGGCACGTGGGACCGATGGACGGTTGTTTCCCTGGGGCAATCAGAGCCCGCGAGAAGCATTAGCCAATTTCGGGTTGGGGGCCAGATTCAGCTACAGCCAGGTGCTGACTCCTGTGGAGCGCTACGAACAGGGGTGCAGCCCCTATGGTCTGTCTCAGATGGCAGGAAATGTGGGGGAATGGGTGGCGGATTGGTATGGCTCGGCGTATTACGAAACCGGGTTGCGCCGCAATCCATCCGGGCCTGAGCTCGGATCGTTTCGGGTGGTGAGGGGAGGCTCCTGGTCAGACCTGCCAAAGTATCTGCTGACCTATGGCCGCTTCAAGTTGCCGCCGGACACTCGCAATAGCTACACGGGATTTCGATGTGCCAGAGACGGTGGGCGGCCTGCTTCGCCGTGAGCCGGGCGCCCATGCGCACCGGCTCACGGTTTCTCGTTTGATCTAAAACAGACTCTTACTGACTTCCGCCGATTTCGCGCTCTCATTTCCCGACTTGTCAAAAGCCGAGACCGCAAAGAAGTAGGTGGTGCCGAGGGGAAGGTTCGGCACGGTAAAGCTCGTACCTTTCGTGACCTCGAATGGTCCCACAAACCCGTAACTGCCCGACCTCGTCCCGACATAGATGCGGTAGCCGGCCAGGTCCGATTCGCTATTGGCGTTCCAACTCACCGTGGCGTTGGCAGTCTTGGGCGTCGTGTTAGAGGCGGATGACGTCGGTGTCGGCGTCACAGGGACCGGTGACGGAGGGCTCGGAGGAGGCGGGGGCGGAGACGTCACCGCTGGCTTGGTCGGTGTCGTCGGCGCGCTGGACGCCGATGAGCCCGCGGCGACCGTGAACGTCACCGGAATTCTGAGCGTATTGGCGAAGTTATTGGGACCGGATTCCACGATGTACACGACGCCCGAATAGGTGCCGGCCGCGAGGCCAGCCGTTTGCGCCGTGATCACGAGTTGATCAGCTTCGGTTGTAATGGTCTGGGTGCTTCCATATGGCGGATTCATCCAGATCCACGCCTGATTCGTGCTGAGAGAGTAGGCGTGTTGGTCGGTTCCCGTTTTGCGGAGCGTTAAGGTCCCGACGTTATTGGCGCTCGTCAGATTCAAGGCTGACGGGGTGACCTGAATCGGTCCCGTCGCCGGGGTGACCGGTGCTGGTGCCGGCGGGGCCGGGGCTGGGGCCGGCGGGGCGGGAGCAGGGGGCGGCGGCGGCGCCACAACGACCGGTTTAGGCGCCGGGGTGCCTGCGGGAGGCGGAGGTGGCGGTGCC
>DAONAB010000096.1:0-9631 GCA_035400805.1 Nitrospira sp.
CAGAGATCGCCGTCTCCAGGTGCCTGCCGGAAGCGGAACGCTCAAAGTGTGGAAATTGGGCGATGTGATTCACTCCACGCCGACAGTGGTGGCCGGACCTCGGGATCGGCACGATGCGATCTATGGAGATCAGACTTATTCGGCGTTCTTGCAGAAGTGGTACAACCGTCGACAAGTCGCCTATGTGGGGGGCAATGACGGTATGTTGCACGCCTTCAACGCCGGCTACTACCATCCGGGGGATGATACGAGCGCGTCCGCGCCCGCCAGTACCACCGAGCACGGTTGGTTTACGACTGCTCCCGCCGACAACTCATCCGGGGCTCCGTTGGGTGATGAACTATGGGGATTTGTGCCCTATGAATTGCTCCCTCAACTCGAATTTCTGAGTCGTGCCGATTACCAACATGCCTACTATGTTGACTTGCCTCTGAAGGTCGCCGATGTGCGGATCTTTACCGCGGATACTGACCATCCTAACGGATGGGGCACCATCTTAATCGGCGGCTTCAGAATGGGAGGCAGTTGCGGCGCCTGTACTGCCGGAACCGGTGCGCCGCCGATGACCGTCAACATCAGCGGGACCGACTACAATTTCTACAGCGCCTATTTCGCGATGGATGTCACGAATCCCGACAATCCCAAACTGCTGTGGTCGTTCAGTAGTGCTGATCTAGGATTGTCGACCAGCGTCCCAGCGGTCGTGCGCGTGAATCCCGCCGCTGATGCCAAGGCGAGTAATACGAATGCCAAGTGGTACATGGTCGTCGGGTCTGGTCCGACTGGATACGACGCCAGTGTGGCGCAAGGGGCGAAAGTATTTGCTATCGATCTCGCAACAGGACCCGGGAGCAGTAATAGTCTAGTCACATCGTATTCCATAGGATCGTGGGATTCGTACATCGGAGATATGACGGCGTTCGATAGAGACCTGGACTATCGTCATGACGTCGTGTACTTCGGTCGAGTCATTAATGATGGGGCCCTCCCGTGGAGAGGAAAGATGTACCGGTTGACGATGGGTGCCGGCGGTGCGACGTCGAAGTTCGGCACGGTGACGAGTCCTACGCAATGGGGTATTGCGTCCGGTAGTGCGCGCGTTCCGACAGAAATGCTGGACACATTCGCCTCGGGCGCGGAGATGGGGCCGGTGGCGAGTGCGCCATCGGTGACGCTGGATGACGCGGCGAATGTCTGGGTCTTTGCGGGCAGCGGTCGCTATTACAGCAAATCGGATAAGACGGACACATCGACCCAGTATTTCGTTGGAATGAAAGATTCGGTGCTCAACGCCGGCTGCAATCAATCTTCCGGTGTGACTAACTGCATGGACAACGACTTGGTGGATGTGACAAGTGCCACCGTGTGTGTCGTGGGTGTGGGCGACTGTGGGCTGGCAAGTGGTACCAACCAGGTGTCTGGGGTGAGTGGCGCCACCACGTTTACGGGACTGATTGGGCTCGTACAAAGCAAAGATGGGTGGGTGACCAAATTGGTCGAACCGGCCAACCCGCCGACGAAGCCGGTTCCGTATGGCATTGGAGAGCGGGCGGTGAGTAGCCCGACGGTGTTTGGTGGAGTGGTGTTTTTCCCCACCTTTATTCCGACCAACGACATCTGCGTGTCGTCCGGAACCAGCCGACTCTGGGCGCTGTTTTACAAAACAGGGAGCGCGTACCAGGAACCGATTTTGGGCACGACCGGAGCAGGGGCAAATCAGACGGTCAATAAATTTGGGTCCCTCGGTGAAGGTTTGGCCTTTGGTGTCGTGGTGCATATGGGGTCCGGCCGGGATGGCGGCAGCCCGTTCGGCCTGCTGATCAACATGAGCCAGGGCAACTTCGGGGATTGTGCCACCTGTACGACAGGTGGTGGAACCATCGGCTCCAATATCAGCGTGCCTGTCGCGATAGACCCGCGGAGTAGGTTTTTCTCATGGACGAATCAATGACGACCTGTGCGCGCGCCATGTTGGCAAGATGTGCGGAGAGATGTGCTCTCCGCACATCTTCCTCCGCTCGTGGGATATTAGCGGCGTTGGTTGTGGCGGCCGCAGAAGGGTGCTCTTCCTCACCGCAAGACGGATCGGTCGTCAGCGGTGCAACAAAGAATAACCATCCCCCCATCGTTCGCCTCGTCACAATTGTCCCCAATCCACTCATACTCGCTGGCCCAATCACGGCACATGTGGTGGCCGATGATCCTGATGGCACCGAGCCCACGAAACGATTTCAGTGGATCATCAACGGCGCGCCCGTCTTGGGGGCAACCGGGCCTGAATTAGACCCGATTCATGCCAAGCGAGGTGATCAGGTTGCGCTCGAGGTGGTAGCCGTGGATGGGGAGTCGGAGAGCGCCCCCTATCGCACAGACCCCATTCCTGTGGTGAACACTCCACCTCTCGTGTCACACGTCACGGTCGAGGCAGATGCTGAAAAAACCAATCGGGTTTTTGCCAAGGTGGATGCCGCCGATCCTGATCGAGATGAGATCCATTACAGCTACCGCTGGTGGCGAAACGACAAGCAGGTCAAAGAAGGGGAGGAAAACGCCCTCGACACCACGGGTTTCGGTCGAAAGGATGTTGTGGTGGTCGAAGTGACAGCGCGGGATCAGGATACAGCTGCGGCGCCGGTTCGGTCAGCCCCGAGCGCATTGGGCAATTCACCGCCGTTGATTGTTTCTGATCCAGCGTCACTGACGAATCGTGAACAGTACGAGTATGTCGTCCAGGCCAAGGATGTGGATGGCGATACGGTCACGTACGGCTTGGAGACAGGGCCCCCAGGGATGACCGTCGACAAGGCAACGGGCCAGGTGAGCTGGAAGGTTATCCCCGGTGTGGCGGGGACTCATCGAGTAAAGATTGTGGCGGAAGATGGGCAGGGGGGAATGGCTTGGCAGGAGTTTGAACTATCGATCCCCTCCACGGCACAATCGCAGGCGTCGGTGCCGCCTCAAGGGTAGGTTGCTCTTCAACCCCAGCCCTCCAAATTTCTCTCCTGTGCCGACCTTGTTCCCCCTTTCGCTGTTTGTTAGAATCGAGACATCAGCTGGGCGAAAGGAGTCTTCAACACAGGCGTGCGCAAGATCAAACTACGTGAAGGCACAAACACAGCGGTCCTGTTTGGACACCACGATCGCCACCTCAAATTGATTGAGGAAGAGTTCGGGGTGCGGTGTTCTGCACGGGGCGAAGAAGTCACGGTAGAGGGAGCCGCCGAAGCCGTGAAGCAGGCAGAGCGAGTACTCAATGAACTCGCATCGCTCACCAACGAAGGCTATGATCTTCGGTCAGATGACGTAACCCATGCGCTGACCGCTCTGCGCCACAATCACGACGCCTCTCTTAAAGAACTCCTCTTCAGCGCCTCCCCCATTGTCACCCGGAAGCGCTTCATCGTCCCCAAGACTCCGACACAGAAATACTACCTCGACGCGATTGAAAAGCATGACATCGTCATCGGGATCGGTCCTGCCGGAACGGGCAAGACCTATCTGGCCATGGCCATGGCGGTAAGCGCCCTGATGAAGAAGGATGTCAGCCGCATCATCCTTGCCCGTCCGGCAGTCGAAGCCGGAGAAAAACTTGGTTATCTGCCGGGAGACATGTATGCGAAGGTCAATCCGTATCTTCGCCCTCTGTACGATGCACTTTTCGATATGATGGACATGGAGCGGGCCAATCGTCTCATTGATCGTGGAGACATTGAAATCGCTCCGCTGGCGTTTATGCGTGGCCGTACCCTCAACGACTCGTTCGTGATTCTGGACGAAGCGCAGAATGCCACTGCCGAGCAAATGAAAATGTTCCTGACCAGGCTGGGCTTTCATTCCAAAGCCGTCGTGACGGGCGATATCACGCAGATCGACCTTCCATCCGACCGCGTCTCCGGCCTGATTGAAGTGCGGGACATCCTCCAGGACATCGCCGGTATTGAGTTTGTGTATTTTGATGAACGGGATGTCGTGCGGCATCGACT
Organism: Nitrospira sp.; assembly: GCA_035400805.1. Taxonomy (GTDB): domain Bacteria; phylum Nitrospirota; class Nitrospiria; order Nitrospirales; family Nitrospiraceae; genus Nitrospira_A. Next base: position 3,984 of record DAONAB010000096.1, read on the forward strand.
CGTCCAGGAAATTATTAAAGCCTATGATCGACATTCGATGACATCGACGAATCCAAGCCAGCCGAGAAAAGGCGAAAGTCCAGGGAAGGGGCAGCGCTCCGATCCCAAAGCTGCTCGTCCCTCCTCTCCCCCCACAGGTTCGTGGGGTCAATCACACTAATGCCGGTTATAGTCGGTATGCGGCTGACGCGAAGGAAGCTACGCCTCGCGCCTCTCAGAGCTCTCGCCAATCGTATTCTCCAGTCCATCGGTGAACGCGACGCGCTGCTCAGCCTCGAAATTGTGGGCGATGCCCGGATGCGTCGCTTGAATCGAACCTTTCGCCATCGCGACAAAACCACCGATGTGCTCGCGTTTGCGACTAGGGAAGGGCCAGGTCCGCCTTCGGCTCTGCTAGGGGATGTGGTCATATCCCTGCCGCAAGCCCTTCGTCAGGCTCGCCACCATCTACGGGGCATCGATCATGAGTTGGCCGTCCTCCTGATTCACGGCATTCTCCATTTGTGTGGGTATGACCATGAGCGAAGCGAAGCTGAGGCCAGACGAATGGCCCGACGTGAGCGGGCCGTTTTACGTGGCGTCGGCCCCGTTCCGAGGCTATTGGTATCCAGCGAATCAGATCCAGTATGATGCGCGATGTGAGCGCACAGTTCGGGAACGCGAACGTCGACAACGGGGTGAGGTGAGCGGTGGGTTGGTTTCAGAAGCTGAGCGAGGGGCTCTCAAAAACACGAAATGCGGTCACCGGACAACTGGATCGGCTACTGGGACGTGCGGCTGACCCGGCTCTGTTAGACGAGTTGGAAGTCGCCCTCATCAGCGCGGATTTGGGCATGCCTGTCGTCGAACGTGTGATGGAGAACCTGCGAGCACAGATGCGCGGGGGAAACTTTTCGGCTGCCGAGAAGGTGCGGGAACTGCTGCGGCAATCCGTCTTGGACATCCTGCTTCCGACGCAAGCGGCGTCGATCGACCAACTCATCGCGCAAGGCCCCCGTCCGTTTGTAATTCTCGCCGTCGGAGTCAACGGTGTCGGCAAGACCACCACCGTTGCAAAATTGACGCAACGGTTTCGCCAGCAAGGGAAGACGGCGTTGCTGGTTGCCGGCGACACATTCCGGGCTGCGGCCATTGATCAGCTGCAGGTATGGGCGGACCGCATTCAGGTCGATATCATCCGGCATCGACCCGGCGCCGATCCCGCAGCCGTGGCTTACGACGGGATCACGGCCGCTAAAGCGCGCGGGTCCGACGTGGTGCTCATCGACACTGCCGGGCGACTGCACACCAAAACGAACTTGATGGACGAATTGCGCAAAATTAAACGGATTGTGGCGCAGGAATGTCCGGGGGCGCCCCATGAGGTGCTATTGGTCCTGGATGCGACGGTCGGGCAAAATGCCATTGCCCAAGCCAAACAGTTTCACGAGGCGGTCGGGGTCACGGGCATCGCGCTGACCAAACTCGATGGCACAGCCCGCGGCGGCATTGTGGTAGCGATTGCCGATACCCTCAAAATTCCGGTTCGATTGATTGGGGTGGGAGAATCCGTCGAAGACCTTCAGGACTTCAACGCCAAGGCCTTTGTCGACGCCTTGTTTTAACGTCCCGGCGTGATCGACCGCTCTGCTGCCGTCCTACGCATTTGTTCAATTTCTTCTCATCCCGGGCACCTCATGCTAGGCTGTTTCCTGAGGCTCCGGCCAGAAAGCAGGCTGGCGGCAGCACCCTCGCACATGAGTGGGAACCGACTATGACGACCTTATTGGTGATCGACGATGACCGGTTGCATTGCGATCTCTTGCAGGTGGCGTTGTCTCGCCACGGATATCGCGTCAGCACGGCGACGAGCGGGCGTGAAGGCATAGAGCTGTTTCGTCAGCTTCAGCCGGTCGTGACATTGCTGGACCTGCGCATGCCGGAAATGGACGGGCTGGCAGTGCTCAAAGAGATTCGCACGTATGACCCGCGCGCCGGAGTGATTATTCTGGGGGGCGGCGCTACCGAAGAGCTGGAAAATCTCGCCCGGAAATTACGCGTCACGGATTTCTTTCGAAAGGGATTGTCGCTCGATGTGCTCGTGGGTGCGGTGCATCGGATCGCCCAGCAGGCACGGCGTGAGGCGTCCTCTGCGCAGTCTCTGGCGGGCAATGAGCCCGACCAGTCACCCGAGGAGCAGATCCTCGTGGTTGATGACGATGTGATGGCGCGTGATCTTCTGATGCGCTTTCTCAGTCTGCGCGGGTACCGTGTGCGGGGCGCCACAGACGGGCGCGAAGCGCTGCGAATGATTGAAGAATCGGCGCCGGATTTGTTGATTCTTGATCTCGTCATGCCGGAGATGAACGGCGTGGAATTGTTGAAGATCTTGGCGGAGCGTGACTATGCCGGCCGGACCATCATTTTGAGCGGCCATCAAAACGATCCATTGCTGGCCGATGCCTGGGCATTGGGCCCGCAAGAAGTGCTGGATAAACCGCTTGATCTCGAGCGCGCCTTGATGGCGATCCAGCTTGTGATGGTCTGCCGGGAGTGCTAATCTTCACCGTCAACCTCGGGGTGCCGGTGAAGGGTGAATTGTTTGCATCGCCTCATCCGTTTCAGTCTGCTTGCCGGGTGTCTCCTTCCTGCACTTGCAGTCGCTGAGCCTGTTTCCTCTCCACCGACGATCGAACATCACCGGCTGACGCTTGAGCTGCTGCCGGAATCCCATCAGCTTATTGCGACGGATCGCGTGACGCTCTCGGGAGGATCGCCCGGCCAGAAGCTGGCATTTTCCCTCGCTCCCGCGCTCCAGCTGGAGCACATCCAGGATGTCACGCATTGTCAGGAACCCTGCGTCACGGCTCCTGAACTGGCCTTCGAGAGGGACGCCCAACCAGGCGGGTCCGAGCCGCAGCGCGTGATCTTGAAGCAACCGGTCACAGGTGGAAAAGACGGCGCAGTAACACTGAGATTTTCTTATCGAGGCGTGGTCGACGATCCGCCACGAGATCCGCGGCACCTTCGTTTTGTCACGCCCAGCGAAACCTCCGGGCACATCGGACCAGAGGGCGTGTATCTCAGCAGTGAAAGCCAATGGTATCCCGATCTGGATGGGTCGCTCGCGACCTATGATGTGACCATTGCCGTGCCTGACGGGTGGACTGCGGTCACGCAGGGCGCGCCCCAGTCTGATCCGGCGCACTGGGTGGTTCCGACCAAGAGCGAAGCCTTGACGGTAGTCGCGAACCGGTTCGTGGTGAAATCCCGCTCCTGGAAGGCGAAGTCGGGGCAGGATATCCGGCTCGCGACCTATCTCTTCCCGGACGAAGCCGCGTTAGCCGATGAGTATTTGGACGCGTCGGCGCGATACCTCGATGCGTACATCCCTCTGCTCGGTCCCTATCCGTTTTCGCAATTTGCCGTCGTCGAAAATTTCTTCTCCAGCGGACTCGGTATGCCGTCCTTTACCCTCTTGGGGAGCGGAGTCATCAAACGGCACTATACCCAGCCCTACGCGCTCGGCCATGAGATCGTGCATTCGTGGATCGGAAACGGCGTGTTTAACCGCATCGATCGCGGCAATTGGGTGGAAGGGCTCACGACCTATCTCTCCAATTACTATTACCACGAGCTCGTGGGCGATGAGGCGCAAGCTCGGGAACAGCGGCGATTGATGCTCATGGGATATGCTGTCTACGTTCGTCCCGGTGAGGAGTATCCCGTCATCCAGTTTGCCCAGAAGCATGATGAGAAGGACAATGCCATCGGCTATCAACAATCCGCCATGGTGTTTCATGCGTTGAGGCAGGAAATCGGCGAGGCTCAGTTCTGGAAAGCGCTCAGACAGCTACCGGCGCGATATCTTGGCAAGGCCGCCGAATGGCGTGACTTGGAGCGGGTTTTTCAGGATGTGGCTGAGCGGGATCTTCGGTGGTTTTTTGCTCAGTGGGTCGAACGGGCAGGCGTGCCGGACATTGAATTGACGGGTTTCCGGGTGCAGCCGTCGTCAGCCGCAACGCCCGGGGAAGGGAACGGGCTGGAGGCGATCGTGCACATCGCCCAACATGGTAACCCGTATCGCATCGGGGTCGATCTGGAATTTGTGCTGGACGGGGGGCGGACTCACCGAACGCGTATTCACCTGACGGAAGCCCAGCAGGAGGTGATCGTGCCGTTGTCCGAACGCCCGCTGGCGGTTCGGCTCGACCCGGCGCTGCATGTGTTTCGCCGCGTGGCGCGCCATGCGTTGGCGCCCATGCTCAATGTGTATGTCACAGATGCTCACCGCACGGTGATGGTGCCGCGGGTCTCCTCAGAACAACCGAGTCCCTTCAGCGACATCGTTCAACGTATCGTCGCACAGGAAGCAGAGAAGCCCGGAGTTGCTCGCACCACGGTGCGTCAGCCGGGAGAACCGACTACGGCTGTGCCGGCGGGATCTGTGCTGGTACTGGGAGGGCCCGGTGAGAATCCGGCTGCTACAGGCATGTTGGGATACTGCGGTGATCGCTTTCAGTTCACCGATAAGGGATTTGCCGTGCAGGGGAAGGTCTACGAAGGACCAACAATGGCGGTGCTGCTGTCATGCCGGCGCGACGATCATCCGGGCAGCGTGGTGACCATGCTCTACGGAGTGACGCCGCAGGCGCTGACTCGTGTGGCCCGGCTCTTGTTTTTTTATGGATGGCAGAGTTATGTGGTGTTTCATGAAGGGTCCGTGGTGGCACGGGGAGATTGGGAGGATAGGATGACTGCAGAGGTGCGAATTGAAACACGTTAAGCGGGTGATGGCCGGAATGCTGGGGCTGATGATCTCTCTCTCAGCCACGAATCCCGCGGCTGCGGCCTCAAAGGCGGCCGCGCCTGCGGTGACGCCGGCGGCTTCTAGCGAGCGGCACTTGGCGAATATCAGGCAACTCACGTTTGGTCGGCAAAATGCCGAGGCCTATTTTTCGTTCAGCGGCGACAAACTGATTTTCCAATCGACGAACAACTGGATGAAGGATACCTTTGCTGCGGCGATGCATCCGGCCGACATCCCGCTTGGCTGTTATCAAATGTATGTGATGGATCTCGGCAGCGAAAAGATCCGGATGGTGAGTACCGGTTCCGGCACCACGACCTGCGGCTATTTCTTTCCCGGCGATCGGCGCGTCTTGTACTCGTCCACCCATCTGAGGGGCCCGAATTGTCCCCCGAAGCCCAAGCGGGAGGGAGGCGCCTACCGGTGGGCCTTGGACGACTACGATTTGTTCTCCGTTCGAATCGATGGCCTGGACCCGCAACGACTGACGAATTCTCCGGGATATGACGCGGAGGCCACGGTCGCTCCCAACGGCAAGACGATTGTCTGGACATCGATGCGTGACGGGGATTTGGATATCTACGCGATGGATCTGGATGGCACGCATCCCCGACGGTTGACTCAGGAAGTCGGGTACGACGGTGGCGCCTTCTTCTCACCCGACAGCAAGCGGATCGTGTATCGCGCCCAGCATCCGAGCAATCAGGAAGAACTGGACCAGTACAAAACGCTTCTCGCTCAAAATCTGGTCGAGCCGGGACGCCTGGAAATTTTCATCATGAACGCCGACGGGTCGAACAAGCAGCAGGTGACGACCAACGGCGCCTCCAATTTCTCTCCCTTTTTCCATCCGGATGGA
>DAONAB010000097.1:0-5780 GCA_035400805.1 Nitrospira sp.
ACAAAGGTCAGGACCAGGAGGATGGTATCGACCGAATCGATACCGAGCAAGATCGTTGAGTCGGTAAAGAAGCCGATGGCCAGTACGGCCGGAATAGTGAGGCTGATGCTGGCGAGCACCGACCCTAGAAGGATATTGACCGAGCGTTGCAGTTGATTGGCCAGAGCGGCACGCACGGCCCCGAGCGATTCCGGGGCCAAGACCAATCCTGCGACCAGGACACCTCCCAGGGCATGGGGAGCGTTCCAGAGCCGTAATGCGTAGTCAATGGGCGTCGCCACATGTTCTGAGAGGATCACAAGGGGCAGCAGGTATGCCAGGAGCAGCAGCGTATGAAACCATACGGATCCTCCAGGCGAAGGTTGATGTTCCTGTAAAAGCGTCGCGGTCCTTGTTCCCTGCCTGCGAGGAGCCACGAAATAGTTACGGTGGCGGAGATTCTGGATCGCGAGAAATACGCCATACAGTCCCAGCGACATGACGATGAGAAAGAAGGATTGATGGGGTGAAAAGGTCGGGCCGGGAGAAGAAATCGTATAACTCGGCATGACCAGGCCAAGGACCGCCAAAGGAACGATGACGGCGAGAAAGGCATTGGCTCCCTGCAAATTGTACGTCTGTTCGTGATAACGCAATCCGCCCAAAAGAAGTGACAGGCCGACCATCCCGTTCAGGATGATCATCACCACGGCAAACATCGCGTCCCGGGCCAACGAGGCGTTGCCATTGCCCGTATACATAAAGGCGGCAATCATCATCACTTCGATTCCGGTCACGGACAGGGTGAGAATGACGGTCCCCATCGGTTCGCCCAGGCGGACGGCAAGGTGTTCCGCATGGCGAAGCACGGCAAAGGCTGAGAGGGCAATCACGAGCAGCAGCCATCCGATCATGGCGCTCAATTGAAGAGGGTTCGAGAGATCACTCAGCCACTCGTGGCCGTGAACAAAAAAGAGGCCGGCCGTGCTGACCGGAATGAGGAGCATCCATTCGCCGATCGCCCGGCTATACCGGGGCGGGGTATTCCGGTTCGGAAACCGCAGCAGCGTCGACTCCTGCGGTACGGGGGTGGCGGCGGGTAACATGGATACTGTAGACCTCGGTGAATGTGCGCGCCGACTCTGTGTTTAAGTGCTGCCTTTGAGCCCGATGATCCCGAGTACGATACAGAGGAGAGAAAACACTTTCACGATGGAGACAGATTCCGCGAAGAGAACCATCCCTAACACGGCGGTACCGGCGGCTCCAATGCCTGTCCATACCGCGTACCCGGTGCCAACCGGGATACTCTTTAAGGCCTGAGCCAGGAATCCGAAACTGGCTGCCATAGCGAGCAGCGTGCCTGTCGTCGGCCAGAGACGCGAAAACCCGTCGGTATATTTCAGGCCGATCGCCCAGCAGATTTCAAACAGTCCGGCCACAATCAGGAATGTCCAAGCCATGCGATCTAGCATCTCCCTGTGTGTGGCCTGGTGCGACAACAATGGCTATGTATTCAAGCAACTTTCCACGAATACGTATGATACAGGATCATGTGCGCGAAGAAACCTCGGCATTTCACTAGGGACATCGAGCGAATGTGCGGAGGGAATTACGGCTGATTCTCACTGGAAGCCGGTTTGTCCGACTGATCGAGCCATTGGTAGAGGACGGGCAGGACAATTAACGTCAAGAGGGTCGAGCTGACGAGCCCTCCAATGACCACGACGGCGAGGGGACGTTGCACTTCCGATCCGATACCATGGGCAAACGCCAGAGGAATGAGGCCGAGGAGCGCCACCAGCGCGGTCATAAGCACAGGCCTGAGTCGAAGCGTACAACCTTTGATCACGGCTTCTTCACCGCGAAGCCCGTCTTCCCGCAAGGTGTTGAAGTATGACACCAGTACGATTCCATTCAGCACCGCGACGCCGAAAAGATTGATGAAGCCCACGGAGGCCGGCACGCTCAAATATTCACCGGTCAGCCAGAGTGCGACGATTCCGCCGATCATGGCGAACGGCAGATTCATGATGATCAAGGCTGCGTGCCGGACGGAATTAAATGAGGCAAACAACAGGGTGAAGATCAAGCCGATCGTGATCGGCAAAATAACTTTCAGCCGTGCCATGGCTCGCTGCATATTCTCAAATGAGCCGCCCCAGACGAAATGATAGCCGGCCGGAAGATGGACGTCTTTCGCGATTTTGGCTTGAGCTTCAGCAACGACACTTTCGATGTCACGGCCGAGTGTGTTGAAGCCGACATAAATCCGGCGCTGAAGACCCTCGCGGCTGATTAATGACGGCCCCTCGCGCAGCTCAACCGTGGCAATTTCTCCGAGCGGAATGAGGGCGCCGGAGGAGGTCGTCAGCAGGATGTTTTTAATCGTGTCGACACTGTTGCGGTACTTTTCAGGGTACCGCAAGGTCAGATCGAAGCGTTTGTTGCCCTCGTAGACACGGGTCGCCGGTTCCTGCCCGATGGCGGTGGTAATAATTTCCTGCACATGGGCGACATTGATGCCGTGGCGAGCGATCTTGCTGCGGTCGATGTCGATGGTGAGATAGGTCTGGCCGAACAGTTGTTCGACTCGCACATCGCCCACGCCTTTGACCGAGGCCATGATGGTTTGGATCTTTTCCGCCGTGCTCCTCAGCACCCCCAGATCGTCTCCGAGAATCTTTATGGTGGCTTCCGATCGGACACCGGACAGCAGCTCATCCACGCGTTGCTGGATCGGCTGGCTCAGCAAATAGTTGGCTCCCGGAACTTTTTCAATGCGTTTACGGATGGCGTCGTCCAACGCGGCCTTCGTTTTGGCGGTGGTCCATTCATCCATCGGGCGCAGACTCACGACCGGATCGCTGGCATTAGGCTCCTGAGGGTCGTTTCCCATCTCCGAACGGCCGATCTTGGAGACCACCATGCGCACCTCAGGGAACTCCATCACCGCGCGCTGCATTTCCTTTTCGATTTCGATGGAGCGATCCAATGCGATGCTGGGATACCGAATCGTCTGAGGTGAGATCGCTCCTTCGTTCAAGATGGGAATAAACTCCCCGCCGAGAAAGGGAAAGAGCGCGAGGCTGGCGCCTAAGAGCCCCACCGCGATGGCCAGCACGGCGACGCGATGCCCCATCGCCCATCGCAAGGTTGGAAGATAAACCCGCTTGGCCCAGCGGAGCAGGAAGGTGTCTTCCTCCGTACCACGTTTGAGGGCCATCGCGCAGAGCACGGGAGAAAGGGTGAGAGACAAGACCAGGGAGACGAGGAGGGCGATGATGATGGTGTTGGCGAGTGGCTGAAACATTTTCCCTTCCATGCCTTGCAGCGTCAGAATAGGCAGGAACACGAGAATAATGATCAGGATGCCGAAGATCACCGGCTGTCCGACTTCGGTCACGGCATGCAAGATGACGTCCGTCTTCTTGAAGTGGTCGTCGCGCTGTTCGGCCAGGTGCCGATACACATTTTCCACCACCACCACCGAGCCGTCGACCATCATGCCGATCGCAATGACCAATCCGCCGAGCGACATGAGATTGGCCGTCAGCCCGACCTGATCCATGATGATGAAGGTGATCAGCGGCGTCACGATCAGCGTGGCCGTCACAATCAGCGCGCTGCGCACATTGCCGAGAAACAGGAACAGGATCACGACCACCAGCACGATGCCCTCGAGCAGCGCTTTGTAGACGGTATCCAGCGCCGCGGTGATCAACTCGATGCGGTCATAGAAGGGGACAATGCGCAATCCGTCGGGCAGGAGGCGTTTTTGGTGAATTTCTGAAATTTTATCTTTGATGGACTGCACGACGTCCCGGGCATTACCGCCTCGCAACATCAACACGATGCCGGTGATCACCTCATGTTTCCCGTTCAGCACGGCGGCGCCATGCCGGACCGCATGCCCGATCCGGACCTCCGCCACATCCCGGACATAGACGGGGGTGCCGCCGACTTCCTTCACGACGATGTGCTCGATGTCCTCCAGCGTCTTGATCAATCCCACACCGCGAATGACGTATTTTTCGTCGTCTTTCTCCAGGATATTCCCCCCGGCATTGGCGTTGTTCTTCGCGACGGCATCGAAGACATCGTGCATTGCCAGGCCGTATTTCCGAAGCAGGCCCGGTTCGACCATGACCTGGTACTGTTTCACAAATCCGCCCAACGAATTCACATCGACGACATCGGGCAGTCCCTTGAGCAGCGGTCGAATCACCCAGTCCTCGATCGTTCGTCGTTCCATCAGGTCGGAATCGGTCATGACGAAGTTGGCGTCGTTGTCGTGCGGCCCCTCGAGGTAAAACTGATAGACTTCGCCTAATCCAGTGGTATTGGGCACCAGTTGCGACGTGGAGCCGGGCGGCAGCAGCTCTTGGATTTCCAGGATTCGTTCGAGTACGACCTGCCGGGCTAAATAGATGTCGATGTCATCCTTGAAGACGACGGTAATCATCGACAGTCCGACTTTCGAAAAGGAACGGATGTCCGTTAACCCTGGCGCGCCCATGAGCTGCAGTTCCATTGGAAAGGTTACGAACCGTTCCACTTCAGCCGGGGACATGCCGGGAACTTTTGTCACGACTTGCACGAGCACTGTCGTGACATCCGGAAAGGCATCGATGGCGATCGTGCGAAAGGCATAGATCCCTCCGGCGGTCAGGATGCACGCCATAACGACGACCAGGACACGTTGGCGGAGAGCGAAGGCCAGGAAGGAAGACAGCATCGGGTTACATCTGTTCCCCGAGTAATTCGGATTTCAGCACGAACGCGCCGCTCGTCACGATGGATTCTCCCTCCAATAGCCCATCCTGGACCTTGATCTCGCGTCCGTTGGAACTGCCTAATTTAACGTCGCGTGCTTCGAAGACAGAGGGCTCACGTTCAACAAAGACGAACTGCCGGTCGCGGTCGCGTTGCACGGCAGCTTCGGGGATGAGAAGCGCGTTGGGTTCCGGTTCGGAATAGACCCGAACGGTGGCGTACATCGCAGGTTTCAGCTTGCGCTCGGGATTCGGCAGTTCCAACCGCAACCGCATGGTGCGGGTTGCGGGATCGAGTACATCTCCCACATAGGTGATGCGCCCTTGGAACGCTTGCCCCGGATAGGCGGCCACGTGGACTTCCACCGACTGACCCTCCTTGGTCTGGTCGGGTCGGATATAGGGAATATCCTTTTCAGGAATGACCGCCGTCACCCAGACGTCGGTCAGATCGGCGACCACAAACAGTTTTTCGGTGGTTTCGACGACCTCGCCTTTGGTGAGATTGCGGGCGATCACCCGGCCGTCAAAGGGCGCCACCACCGGGACGTGAGAGCGAATGGTGTGGTTGCGATCTAAATTGCGCAAGTCTTCATCCGTGAGCCCCAGAATCAGAAGGCGGTCGCGGGCTTCCCGTAGTTCGGCTCGAAGGCTCAGCATTTCTCCTTCGCGTCGCTGCAATTCGGCCAGGCCGATGACCTTTTCCTTCAACAGCAATTCCGCCCGACGGAAGGCGCGTTCCGCGACGTTCAATTTAGCCGTCGCCTTCAAGTAGGCCGATTGCGCCATCCCTAACTCGCTGCTATACAGCAGCGCCAGCAGGGTTCCTCCCTTGACCTCCCTGCCGAGATCGGCATAGACGTCAATCACCCGCCCTCGGACGAGCGTCGTGATTTCAGCTAAGGCATGCTCGTTCGGTTCGACTGTGCCGGGGAAGTCCCGAATGGTGCGAAATTCCGTACGTGTGACGGGTTGAACGACGATCCCAGCCGCTTTCTTTTCATCCGCGGTCAATCGAACCAGACT
>DAONAB010000097.1:5880-9607 GCA_035400805.1 Nitrospira sp.
TGCTGGAAGCTGAATTTGGCGATTCGCAGCGCTTCATCGGCCTGCTTCAGGAGGCCCTTTTCATACACCTCGATCATGTCCGCCGTGGTTTTCGCATCCTGGAAATGTTGGCTCACATTCCGAATCAGTTCGTTGCGTGCACGAAGAAACTCCGCCTCACCTTTGCGTTTACTGCCGAAGGCCGAGATGATTTCGCCCTGACGCCGATCCCAGACGGGTGTCGGGAATGAGACGCCTCCGGTGAAGGCTTCCCGGCCGATTTCCCGCCAGTAGCTCCCGCCGATTGTGATGTTGGGTACACGGGCTTGGCGTTCGAATTCCAGGCTGTGGTCGGCTTGTTCGACCGCCTTACGCAAGCGCACGATCGTCGGATGTTGGGTCAGTGCCCGTTCCGTCAAAATGTCGATGCCGAATCCGGGACCCACTCGGTGCATATGCCCGTCAATGGCGTAGGTCGAACCCAGTGAACCGGCGGTCAAGGTATCGAGCATGACCCGATTCACACGGACCCGATTCGCGGCCCTGGTCAGCGACTGGTTCGCTTTCAACACTTCGACGCCGGACCGGATGGCCTCGAACTGCGGACTCTCGCCCAGACGCACCCTGGTGCGTACGGCCTTATCGACATCTTCGACTGTGGCCAGATTCTGTTGTGCCAGGACCAGCGCGCGCTGAGCCAGAAGAAGATCATAAAAGGCGATTTTGACATCGGCAATTAAGTTCAGCTGAGTTTCCGCCAGGCCGGCCGAGGCGGCGGCCACGCCGGCTTCGCTTGCCCGCTGGCGCGCTGCGCGTTTTGAGGGCCATTCAATCGGCTGCCCGACGCTGAGGTTGAATTCAGTCACCCGTTCGCGAACGGCCGGATCGAAGAGTCCCAAATCGCGCATCTTCCCGATCCCGCTATTGGCGCTGACCGAGGGATTGAGATAGGTGTACGCGGCCACCTGTTGTCCACGGTTTTGATCGATCGTACTTTCGGCGCTGGCGACGGTAGGATTGCGCGTCAACGCAAAATTCAGGACTGCCTCCAGTGAGTAGACGGGTTCGACCGGCGATGGACCCGTGGTCGAAGGAGAGGCTGCCTGACTGAGAGACGGGCTCGACCAGGCGATTCCCGACAGCATCACAAACAGGCAGCTGATGCCCAAGTGACGAGTGAATCGGCGCACGAGATGGGTACTCCGTTCTGTGGACGGAGCCCGATTGTCTCCCTGCTCCGCCGATGATGGCCTGTTCATGACGACACTGGCGTGTTTTGGTCTCGGCCAGGTCTGTGCCCGTCTGTGTTGTCTGGTGTCCTTCGTCGTCAACATGTGTCCTCCGCACCGTTGTGCCATCGCCGTCCATGCTGCACACGGTGTCTTCATCAAATACCGTATCAGCTTGAAGGAACGAAGTCTAACAATCACGGCGTCGTGTTCGGCATGGAGCAGATAAAGGAGGCCAGGTCAGTGGTTCCAGTGAGCAAACAGACTGTGTGGTGTAGGAGGGGACTCCCGATGACTCGTGCTGTAGTGAGTCCAGTACTGTGTGATCTACGGAGCTGACCTGGCGGTGACACTACCCGGTGCGTCGGTTCGGGTGACGCGCTCCGTGCCACGGATCGTGGGCTTTCGATTGCGGGCGTGCGCGGGAAGCCCGTCTCTTATATCGAGCGGCGATACGAGGCGAAACAGACCGCGATCGGTCAGCGGGGAGGGTGTCTTCATCGGTCCTGATGCGGGTATCAGAAGGAGCAAGGTCCATCCCCGTGCAATCCGTGGATCGACAATGGCACCACCTCGATCGACTTTCCCGGTTGTCCTTCATTGATCGATCCTTATTCCTCGCCTGTGGCGAGTGGCGTGTCTGCTCTACGCATGGTCTTGTGTCAGGCGACCATAGAGTTGCGTGCATTGCGGGCAATACCCGCCGGCAAAACTGAGATCGCGAGAAACCAGGTTGTGTTTCTGCATGAAGGTCGGCAGGTCAGACCAACCGGATGAATCGCTTCCATTGGTTCGATTGTCTGCAACTCGCCAACAAAACTGACATTGCGTGGCCGTGGGGCTCATCGTCTCGCTCTCCTGCAATACGTTCCATGTGCGACGGACACGCATTGGATCAGGCTTCACCGACTGCCACCACCATAGCGAATGTGGCGCGGGCCCACAACTAGGTGATGTCCTAGGTGGAGGGGAGCGAATCGGAATGCCCAGGGGAAGTGTCGAGGGGCGGCCGGATGCAGAGGTTGGCGCTAGGCGGAGGTCAATCCATGGGCCAGCGCATATTTCGTCAACTCGGCCGTGGTCCGGAGATTGAGGTGGAAAATAATCTGGGCCTTATGAAACTCGACGGTTTTCGGAGAAATATTCAAGAGTGCCGCGATTTCTTTAATGGTACGTCCTTCGGCGATGAGCTGCAGGACTTCGCGCTGACGCGGCGTCAATTCCTGCCGTTGCGCAAAGAGCCCGCTCTGCCCCGCCGAGAGACCACTCACGATATCCCGTGTCAGCAGCGACGTCACAAAATACTGCCCCTTCAAGACCGCATCGATGGCCTGGTCCAATTCTCTGGCGGCGGAGCGTTTCAAGAGATAGGCAGAGGCGCCGGCTTTGAATGCTTCACTGACGTAAGCCGGATCCGCATGCATCGTGACGAAGATCAGTTTCACCTCCGGAAGCATCTTCTTCAGTTGGCGGCCCGCGTCGACACCGTTCAGCAGCGGCATGGAAATGTCGAGCAGGATGAGATCGGGGCGCAGTTTCATGGCGGCTTCCAGGAGGGCGCGCCCGTCTTCGACAGCCCCCACGACTTCGCAGCGTTGTTCAACGATGCGCCGGAATCCTTCCAACACCAGGGTGTGATCGTCAGCCAGAAGGACACGAGGTGGCATAGTCATACAGAAACCTCCGCGCGAGGAACATGGATGGAGAGTCGGGTGCCCTGCTGAGGGATCGAGTCGATAGTCACCGTGCCGTGCACCAGGCGCACGCGCTCCGCCATGCTCACTAAGCCGAGGCCCCGGGGATTGTCGACCGCCTGCTGGGTATCGAATCCCACGCCGTCATCCTGAACGGTGAGGGTGATCCCATCGACTGTCGAGGCCAGTGAGACGCGTGCGTGAGTGGCGTGGGCATGCTTCATGATATTGGCCAGGCATTCCTGGGCGATGCGATACAGACACGTGGACACGGTCTGGGGAATGCCCTTCGGCGGCGCGATGAGCTCCAGCGAGATGGCCAGGTTCGAGCGGACCGCGCATTCGTCAATCAGGCGCTGTAACGCCACCGGAAGTCCCAGATCGTCCAAGATGGATGGATGGAATTGATACGCTAAATGGCGAACGTCGTCAGAAAGCTCGGTCAGCCGATCCTGAATCGAACGCAGTTCTTTGCTGCAGCCGACGGCGGAGGCCGGAAGCGTGGCTTCCAACGATTCGGCTTGGACCACCAGCATGGCGAGGCGCTGGTTGATATCATCGTGAAGGTCTCTCGAAATACGCCGGCGTTCTTCTTCCTGAACAGTCAGCAGGCGGGCGGCGAGGTCGCGCAGTTCCTGCCGGCTCGTGGCGAGGGCCTGTTCGCTGGTACGGAGAAATCCTTCTGTCTGAATGTGTCCGGAAATTTCCTGCATGAGGCTGTGATTCACATCGGCCAATTCCTTCGTGCGGGCATCCACTCGCCCCTCTAGTTCATTCTTCGCCTCGCGGAGTTGAATCTCCGCCCGCTGGCGTTGTTGCAGCAGC